>CANINJ010000091.1 GCA_947468985.1 Bacteroidota bacterium | reverse complement strand
TAATTCTTTGGAGCGAGCAAATTGCAGGTTTGGGAAGGGAAACGCAGAAGAAATTTTTGAACTTTTGTATTGATATGTTTCGACAGGCTTTGCTGCTGAACTATGAAACGCCAAAATTGGTTTATATGGAAATGAAAGTAGCCAAATTCCAATTGGAGAATTTTGCTCCGTTTGTAAATGGAAATAATATAAATGATATTTTTAAGGAGCTTTCGGATGCGATTTATCACATTGAGCGCAACGGAAATGCGAAAATTATTTTGACTGATTTATCTATAAAACTGACTCATTTAATTCACAAAAAAAATAACAAATTATGAATAATGTAGCTTCTATTTTGGTTTTGGTTTTTTTAGCGCTTACTTTTTTGCAATCTGGTTACGACAAATTATTTCATTGGAAAGATAACATAGCTTGGTTGACAGGACATTTTTCTAAAACGGTTTTGAAAAAAAAGGTGCCTCTGGCCTTATTTCACGTTTTGATTTTGGAATTAATTTCTGGGGTTTTATGTGTTGTGGGCGCTATTGAATTGTTTGTAAATGAAGGGCGAACTTTTGCATTTTATGGCGGAATTTTTTCTTGTGTTACGCTATTGATGTTGCTTTTTGGTCAGCGATTGGCGAAAGATTATGACGGCGCGAGAACCATTGTAATCTATTTTATTCCTGCCGTTATGGTGGTTTATTGGATGAATTAGATTCACTTCCCGATACTCGCTTTGAACATTCTCATTTCGTTCCACGTGAATTTATCTCCGTTTTTCTCCATTAACTCGCTCAAAGATTCTCCTTTGAAGCCTTTGAAAACTTTGGTTAATTCATCGATTTTATCTTCTGGTAAAACATCCGAAAGCTGCACTTGCCCCGATTCTATTAACTTTGAAAAATGCCCGTAAATAGTTTGTGCCGTAAGCTTTCTAATAGCCGCAATTTCTTTTATGGAATTTTTTTGTTGCCACAATTCGTAGGTTTCTTGCGTGGTTGATTTCTTTGGTTCTTTAGTTTTTAAGGCTTTTTTATTGGCATAGCGATCCACATCAAAATCATCTTCAACAAGAGTAATATTGAGTTCCTTGTATTTCGCTTGAATTGAATTAATCTTGTTGACTCTATAGGATTTAATTTCTTCAGAAATCAAGTTTTCTTTGGAAATTGTTGCTCCAGAAACTACTGTATTTACTAACAATTTGGCTTTCATTAATTGCAAAACCGCTTTGATTTGTAATTCCTCCAAAACCATTAATTCTTCATAATAAGCTTTAACTTTTTTGACTCTTTTTACTTCTTCTAATTTCCATAAAATATCATAAGCCGCATTGTCCATTGGAATAAAGAAATAATTGAAAGCGGCGTGAATTCTGTCAGAAATGTGAGTCATATCAAAGGTTTCACTCGCAAATAATTTATCCAATTGCGATAAAAATTTTCGAGAGGGCTCCAATAATTCACCGATGGATTCCGCTTGTTTTTTGGCCCAAATGGCGTGTTTCGACTTTTCAGAAATATCCGATTTTTCGTTATAACTAAACTGATGGTTGCGCCATTCCTGAGCCAAATCGCTCCAGTCGAAAGTAGTTTTTAGATAATTTCGGATAAAATTCTTGGTTTCTTGTTGCAACGAAACGGCCAAAACTTCTTCGGTTGCTTTGTTTAAATAATAATCCATTACATCTTGATCGTTTGAAATGCCATTCATTCGCAACGGAGAAAGCAATATCAAGCCTTTTAAAGAGCGTAATCGAGATAACGCAACGTATGCCTGTCCGGGAAGAAAAACCTGCGAAACATCTAGCGCTGCTTTATCAAATGTTAATCCCTGGCTTTTATGAACGGTAATTGCCCAAGCCAATTTTATAGGATAATGAACAAATGTTCCTAAAACTTCTTCGTCAATTTCCTTGGTCATTTCGTTGACTTTGTACCGAATATTTTGCCATTCGTATTTTTCAACTTCTATGGTTTTATTTTCTTCAGGGAAATGAACTAAAATCTCCTCTTTTGAAAGCGATTTAATAAATCCCATTTTGCCATTAAAATATCGCTTTTCTAATGAAAGATCATTTTTAACAAACATCACTTGAGCGCCAACTTTCAGATGTAAGTTTTGCTCAATAGGAAATATTTTTTCTGGGAAATCATCAACAACATCGGGCTTGAACGTTTCTAATTTTCCCTCCAAATCTTGCAACGCCTGAGCGTTCATTGCGTCGGCTTTTGCATTGTGAGTGGTTAATGTAATGTACCCTTTATTGGCTTTCAGGTCAAAATTAGGTTGCACATACTCGTTCAGGTTTTTAATATCCTCTTGAGAAATTTGATTGTTTCTCAAATTATTTAATATCGAAATAAAGACATCATCCGTTTGTCGGAATATTTTTGACAATTCAATATATAACGGTGGATTTTGCTGAATGACATGTGAATGAAAGAAGAATTTACCCTTGTAATATTTTTTTAAAGTACTCCATTCTTCATCCCGAATTACAGGCGGCAATTGTAATAAATCACCAATAAAAAGTACTTGAACGCCGCCAAAAGGTGTTTTCTTTTTGCGTACCGATTGCATCATAAAGTCAATTGCATCTAATAAATCAGCGCGCAACATACTCACTTCGTCAATAATCAATAACTCCATGTTTCTAATTACCGATTTCTTTAAACCACTCATTTTGAAGTGTCTAACTAAAGTGTTTTTGGTTTCGAATTTTACAGTATCGGAAAAATGGGGTGCTGAATTATCCGGAATAAACCCTCCAAAAGGCAACTGAAACATGGAATGAATCGTAACGCCGCCCGCATTTAATGCTGCAATTCCTGTTGGCGCAACAACAACTGTGTTTTTGTGAGTAGTTTGTATGATTTCTCTTAAAAGAGTGGTTTTACCCGTTCCGGCTTTTCCTGTCAAAAACACCGAGCGATGTGTTTGATTGATAAATCGTAAAGTATATTCTGCGGCTTCTGATATGGTTTGCATTGGCTTAAATTAGAAGTTGAAAGTACTACATTTTTTTGAATCTAATTACTATAATTTCGTTTTTTTAGAAACAAAAAATGCCTTCACTTGGAAGACATTTTTCGAAATATTTCTAAGAATTATTTCTTTTTCTCTAAGACTTCAATTTCTTTTTTGGCATCCGCTTTTGTGTCGGTCGATGGTTTTGTAGTAGATTTGTATTTATCGTTCAAAAGTTTGATGATGTCTTTTGTGATGTCATATTTATCTTCAGCATACAAAATTGTAGCTGCTTCTCCTGTTCCATATATATAAGCGTATCCTTTTTCTTTCCCGTAAGTTTTGATGAATTTCTTCACATTACTAACAACCGAATCAATTTCTACTCCACTTTCTTGTTGCAATTGTTGCGAAATAGATTGTTGTGCATATTGAAGTTGTTGTTCTCTTTTTTGCAATTCAGCACCTTTTTGTTGCGCCCAAGCTTGACCGTTTATTTGTGCGTTTTTTTGAAAACTTGCCGCTTCTGTTTTAAAACGCGCGACTTCTGCTTCCAACTCTTTCCCCATTTCTTCCGATTTTGCTTTGTATTTGGCTTCAATGTCTTTTGCTTCTGTATATTCGCTCATTAATTTTGACGTGTCAACGTAAGCGGTTTTTGAAGAAGCAACTTCTGCGGTTTTGTTACAAGAGATAATTGAAAATGCGATTGCGATAAGTACTAATGATTTTTTCATCCTAATTTTTAATTGATTTTTTAATTATTGGTAAAAGTATAAATTTTTGATTAATAAATTTAAAAAGTTTCAAACTTACCTTGTTTTGCAACTATAAGGTTTTACAATGGTTTTGATTTTTGTTATAATTTTAAGCTATAAAAAGCGGCTTTATTAGATTTGAAATGCAAAACGTTTTTAGAAAAGACAGTAAAATATACGTTTTAAACAAAAACCTTCTTTTAAATCGCTTTATATTGCGTTTTAGTTGTTTTTTAAGACATAAATGTGGGATGAAAACTCTAAACTTCGATTTGCTTTCCAATTTGATACTAATCCAATCCAAAAGGCCTTTATATAATTCATTTTTCCATTTTTATATTTTTCGGATAACAAGCTCACATAAAAAGAATCAAATTTCATTGGTAGCACTTTTTCTAATTTGATTTCTTCTTTTTCAAAAAGTAATTTTATCGCTGTTTTAGAAAAATGCCAAAAGTGAATTGGCACATCATACGCCGCCCAAAACTTCCCATAATATTTTGCGTCGTAGGATTTGAAATTTGGAACCGCAATAATTATTGTTCCGTTTGGCTTTGCTAATCTTTTCAATTCTTTGATTTGATTTTCTAAATTTGGAACATGTTCTAAAACATGCCACATCGTAATTACATCAAAAGTTTGGCTTTCTAATTCTTCCGTTGATGATGAAAATTCCACTCCTTTTTTAACAGCGATCGCTTTTGCTTTTTCACTTGGTTCTACTCCAATTGTGTTCCAGCCATTTTCTTTTGCTGTCAATAAAAAATCTCCTGTTCCAGCTCCAATATCTAATAATTTTCCTTTACTTGAATTACAACTATTTATTAAATTTAGTTTGTTTTTTAGCGCAATGCTTTTTACAAAATGATATGCTTTTTCAAACAAAGAGCGTTTAGAATCGGTATGAGAAATGTAGTCAACACTTTCATAATATTTTCCGAGATTGTCAAGACTTGGCTGCGGCGATGTAATCAACATATCCAAAGTTTCATCATAATACAGATCAAATGTTTCTTTAGAAACAGAATAATCTTTTACGGTTAGGAAGTGTTTTTTATTTGAAATATCCATTTTTTGAAATTTGTTATGGGTTTTAGGTTGTGGGTTAAAACCAATTCCTAAATTTGAACCTTATGCATTTTAATAATTTTGTTTTTAAAAAGTTTAATATTCAAACAACGCAATCCTAGCAGGACTTTATGCCATAGTTTCACGTGGAACATTTTAAATCAGAAATCTAAAATAATTATCGTCCCATATAAATTAGCAATACAGAAATATCACTTGGGGAAACTCCGCTTATTCTCGATGCTTGAGAAATGGTAATTGGTCGGATTTTTCCAAGCTTCTGTCTTGCTTCAATTGACATTGATTTTATTTTATTATAATCAAAATCTTCGGGGATTTTCACATCTTCCAAACGTGTTAATTTGTTGGCGTTGTTTCTTTCCTTTTCGATATATCCCGAATATTTAACTTGTATTTCTGCTTGTTCCAATATCTCTAAATCAACTTCATTGGAATCAATATAATCCTTTACTTTTTGTAATTGCATCATATCGTTCAAATCAATTTGAGGACGAGAAAACATCTTAAACATCTTATCACTTTGGTTCACCAAAGCAGTTTCTTTTGCTTCTAAAATAGGATTTGCTTCTGCAGCTGTAATACTTGTTTCTTTGAAAAAAGCAACCATTTTTTCAGATTCTTTTAGCTTGTGTTCCATTCTTCGCAAACGCAATTCTGATGCCAATCCAATTTCGTGAGACATTGGCGTCAATCTAAAATCGGCGTTGTCTTGGCGTAAAAGAGTTCTGAATTCTGCTCTTGAAGTAAACATTCTATAAGGTTCTTCTGTTCCTTTAGTAATTAAATCGTCAATTAAAACCCCAATATATGCTTCATCTCTTTTTAAAATCATTGGCGCTTTCTCTTGAACTTTCAAAGCCGCATTGATTCCCGCCATCAATCCTTGTGAAGCCGCTTCTTCATATCCTGTAGTTCCGTTTATTTGTCCAGCGAAATACAATCCTTCAACCAACTTAGTTTCCAACGTATGTTTTAATTGCGTGGGTGGAAAATAATCGTATTCAATTGCATATCCAGGTCGGAAAAACTTAACGTTTTCAAATCCCACAACAGAGCGCAAAGCTTTAAATTGGATGTCTTCTGGCAATGATGTAGAAAAACCATTTACATAAACTTCAACTGTATTCCACCCTTCTGGTTCCACAAATAACTGGTGTCTGTCTTTGTCTGCAAAACGGTTTATTTTATCTTCAATTGACGGACAGTATCTTGGTCCGATACTTTTAATTCTTCCATTAAACATTGGGGAACGGTCAAAACCTTCTCTCAAAATATCGTGAACATCCAAAGATGTGTACGTCATATAACACGATTTTTGATGAACTAATGGTTTTGTAATGTCCGAATAAGAAAATTTATCTGGTTTTGCATCGCCTTTTTCTTCATTCATTTTTGAATAATCCAACGATCTTCCATCAACTCGTGGCGGAGTTCCTGTTTTCATTCTTCCTGATTCAAAACCTGCTTTTACTAAATCTTCTGTGATTCCGTAGGCTGCACTTTCTCCAGCTCTTCCTCCTCCGAATTGTTTTTCACCAATGTGAATTAATCCATTTAAAAAAGTTCCATTCGTCAAGACTACCGATTTGGCTTTTATTTCAATGCCTAAAGAAGTTTTAATTCCTTTGACTTTTCCGTCTTCAATAATTAAACCACCGACCATTTCTTGATAGAAATCGAGGTTTGGGGTTTGCTCCAACATCAATCGCCATTCTTCAGCGAAACGCATTCTGTCGCTTTGAACTCTTGGCGACCACATTGCAGGGCCTTTAGATTTATTCAGCATTTTGAATTGGATTGCGGTTCTATCAGAAACAATTCCCGAATAACCTCCAAGCGCATCAATCTCCCGAACAATTTGCCCTTTGGCGATTCCTCCCATTGCGGGATTGCACGACATTTGAGCAATGTTTTGCAAACTCATTGTAACCAATAATGTTTTGGATCCTAAGTTAGCTGCTGCTGCCGCTGCTTCTGAACCTGCGTGGCCTGCGCCAACTACAATTACATCGTATATATCTTGAAACAAATTATATTTATTTAATGTTCGTTTATTCTTTATTGTAAATGTTCCACGTGAAACATTGTTGTTTTTTTAACTGTCAATTCCAAATGCAAAAATACAAAAAAATAATAGCCCCGATTGAAGGGAAAATCCTCGAGGTTTTTTCCAAGAGATTTGGAATGAAAGCGGGAATTACATTTGTAGAAAAACTCGAAAATTCGCTCCTAATTATTATTGTTCCACGTGAAACATTTGCATTTTTTCTTCTTCCTTTTCTCGCATTATTAGCTCGTCAGATTCAGATTTATCCTTGTAGCCGCAATAGTGCAAAACGCCGTGGACGAGGACGCGCTTAATTTCTTCGAGGAACGTAACGTTGAAATCGGATGCGTTTTCACGAACTCTTTCGACCGAAACGAAGATGTCTCCGTGTAGTTCGTTTCCTACAGAATAGTCAAAACTAATGATGTCGGTTAGGGTGTCGTGGTCGAGGTATTGCTGGTTGATTTC
>CANINJ010000090.1 GCA_947468985.1 Bacteroidota bacterium | reverse complement strand
TACTTTTACCGTAGCGTTGCTCAATAACATTCAATTCTTGAATACCAAAAACCTCGCAACTGCGCATAACTGCACTTGTATTGTGCATTTGAAAAATATCTTCAACGGCAATCGTAAAGTGATTTGTTCGGTTTTTAAGTACGTTCAAAAAACGCTCTTTTCTATTATCGGTAAGTATGTTTTCAAGAAATTCTAAATAAGCAATGTCAACCATTATTCAAGTATTTTCGGTAAATTTAGAAACAAATTTGGCTCTAAATTTATCAAATTTTTATTAAAGTACAATAATATTAAAATCTTGTTCCAAAGGTTTCAATTCTGCAACTAATTTTTCAATCAATGCTTTTCCTGTTTCCAAATAAAATTCAGAGAAATTGGCTTTTCGCTCTTGCAAACTTTGATTCGGAAACAACTCGTTTTGCAAGTCAATGATGCGTTGTAATTCGGCAACGTATTTCTTTTTTTGAGCTTTTAAAAGTCGCTTTTCTAAATTTTCTAAACCTTTAATTTGCTTGGCTTCTTGTGCTTTTACTGCACCAAGAAAGGATTTGTCTGTTTGATTTGCAATCGTATATAAATCAGAAAATTGCTGTTTTAAAAAATCTTTCTGAATAGAGAAATCGATTGGAATTTCTGATATTTCCAAGACTTTTCTATTGATTAATTCCTCTTGTTTAGAAAACAAATCTGTCCAATTTAAACCTAATTTGGATGCTTTGTCGGATTGTTTTTGTGTAACCAAAAGTGCCGAATTTCGTAGTAAAAGAATTGGAAAAGTACATTTGAAAGCTTGAAAAGTAGCCTTTAATTCCAACCAATAGGCAATTTCCCCACCTCCTCCAATATAGCATAAATTGGGTAAAATCACTTCTTGATATAACGGACGAAGAATTACATTTGGACTGAATTTTTCAGGATTTTTATCAACTAATTCTAAAATACCATTTTCAGAAAAGGTTATTTTGGTATTGTTGATTTTGTATTTACCATTTTCAAAAAGGATGCGTTCCCGTAAATTATCTTCAATATAAAAAAGATTTATTTCACGGGGATTTACTTGAACAGGATATTCTTTTAACTTTTCAAGCGTTTCTAAAACCGTTTTATTGGCTGTTTTATGCACTAATTCTTCTTTAACATAAGGAATAAATTCGGTTTTTAATTCTGAATTATCAGCGTCTAAAATCACTAATCCATAACCACCAAAAAGTTCATTTGCTAAAGACCGAGTTGCATTGGCTAACGAATCGTTATTTGCGTAAGCGTCATAAAAAAGTTTTTTAATAGCATCAGCGTTGGTTCCCGAACCCAATTCTTTTTCAAAAACGGTAAGAAATTCGTCCAAACCTTCCGTTGATAATCTCCCTACAGGCCCTGAACTTTCTCTGTTCCACTGGAATTTTTTTCCTTTAAAATTAAAATAATTAATCTCGTCAAAATCGTGGTCTTCAGTCGCCATCCAATAAATAGGAACAAAATTATACGTTGGATATTTTGACTTTAATTCCTTCGTTAAATTTATGGTTGAAATGATTTTATATAAGAAATATAAAGGTCCCGTGAATAAATTGAGTTGGTGTCCCGTTGTAATTGTGAAGGTATTTTCCTCTGAAAGTAAAGCGATATTCTTCTTTGTTAGATCAGAAATTGAAAGCGATTCATATTGCTTGTTCAATACTGAAACTACTATTTCTCGAATTTTAGAATTGTAGTTTTGTTGCTTTTCAATCAGTTGTTTTTCAAAATTTTCTATAGTTGGGAAATAGTTGTAAAGTGCCTCTAAACTTGATTTCTGATTTAAATAATCGTTCATCAAAGGAGTGAAATATCCAGAATTTTGATAACTAATACAGTCCGTTGGCATAGGGAAATTTATTTGGAGTAAAATTACCAAAAAAAATGGGTAATTTGTCTTTCTTTAAAATATCTTTCAATACTTTTTTAGTTAAAAGTGTTGCGCATTCTACAATTTAATGACCGGAAGTTGCAAAATAGCAGTCGTATTTTACCACAGTATAGTGCCCACAAACTTATTCCAGTTTTCGGATTTCCTATTAAATTTATTGTATTTCTTCTAAATAACGGGGTCAACCACGTCCTGAACTCCGTTTACCACGTTACCCAACGGGGTCAGTGTGGTTCCAGACGTGGTGCACCACGTTGTATAACCCCTCGAATGGGGTTCTAGACGTGGTCAACCACGTTACCTAACGAGGTCAATGAGGTTCTATACGTGGTTAACCACGTCCTATAACGTAGTCAGTTGGCTATTGAACGTGGTTAACCACGTTCTACAACGGGGTTGACCACGTTTTAAGGGGTTCTGCGGCTGTATCTCGTCTTTGATGCATCATAACACCATCAACAAATTGCTTCGATTCACCGCGTTATGCTCACAATGACGTGATTGCCACGTTCCTCGCAATGACATAAATAATTCAATTAGCCCCGATTGAGGCAGTATCCTCGAAGCGAAGCGAAGAGATATAGCCGAAAGCGGGAATTGCAACTCCAAATAGGAAAGGACAATTCGCTCCAATGAAAATAAAAATTTGAAAATAATTGCTGTTTTATTTTGTTAATCAATAGAGTATTTAGACATTTGTCTAAATATATAAATGAAGATATATGAATGCTATTTTCAAAGCGTTGAACGATGTGACACGAAGGGAAATTTTGGAGCTTTTGAAGGATAAAGATTTGACCGCAGGAGATATTGCGGCTTCTTTTGATATATCAAAACCAAGTATTTCACATCACTTAGACATTTTGAAACGTGCCGATTTAATAGCTTCTGAGAAAAAAGGGCAATTCATTATTTACTCCATAAATACGACTATTATGGAAGATGTTTTGCAATGGATTTTAACTTTTAAAAAATAAAAACGATGAACGAAACATTGAAAAAAGAACTGCCAATCATTGGAATTGTATTATTACCATTTATTTATTTGGGTTCTGTGTGGAACAGTTTGCCCGAAAGTGTGCCTCTACATTGGAATTTAAATGGAGAGATTGATGATTGGGGAAGCAAATATTCGTTGATTGGATTGGCCTTTTTATTGCCTGTATTTACTTATATCTTAATGCTGGTTGTTCCGAAAATTGACCCCAAAAAACGCATTGAATCTATGGGTGGAAAATATGATCAGTTCCGATTTATTTTGGTGGCTTTTATGTCTGTTTTGGCACTTTTTATAATTTACATTTCTAAAAACCAAAAAATTTCAAGTCCTAATATGATTGTTGTATTAGTTGGAATATTATTTGTTTTTATGGGTAATTATTTCAAGGTTATTAAACAAAATTACTTCATTGGTATCAAAACTCCGTGGACATTAGAGAGTGAAGAAGTGTGGAAATTGACGCATCTTTTAGCAGGAAAAATGTGGGTTATCGGCGGAATTGTTATTGTGATTTGTAGTTTAGTTTTGCCTGAAAACCTAAATTTTTACTTTTTTATAAGCATTACTGCGGTGATTTCGATTGTGCCAATTGTGTATTCGTACCTTATATATAAGAAGTTGAAAAACACAAATCAATAGTTTTTGGTGATTAAAGCAATAAAGTTATTTTTTGCAGTTATTTTTGTGCAAAATAATTTCATTTGGAAACCAACGTTTTTATAATCACGCCCCCGTTCACGCAACTGAATACACCGTATCCAGCTTCCGCGTATATCAAAGGTTTTCTGAATACCCTTGCAGTTCCTGCGGTTCAAGCGGATTTGGGGATTGAAGTGATTTTGGAATTGTTTTCAAAAGAAGGTCTTCAAAATTTGTTTAAAGTTGAAAGTTTAAAGTTTAAAGTTTCAGTAATTTCGGATAATTCCGCACGTATTTTAGCTTTACAAGACGAATATATAAAAACGATTGATGGTGTTATTTCTTTTTTGCAAGGGAAAAATCCAACATTAGCACTTCAAATATGCCAAGACGATTATTTGCCTGAAGCGTCTCGATTTGAGCAACTTGAGGAATTGGATTGGGCTTTTGGAACGATGGGAACACAGGACAAAGCCAAACATCTTGCCACTTTATACTTGGAAGATATTTCTGATTTTATTGTAGAATGTATCGACGAAAATTTTGGTTTCAGTCGCTATGCCGAACGTTTGGGACGAAGTGCCAATTCTTTTGATGAATTATACGATGCTTTAAATCAGGAAACTACCTATATTGATACTTTGTTGCTTTCGATTTTGAAATCCAAAATTGAAACGATTCAACCTACTTTATTTCTTATTTCTGTTCCCTTTCCAGGAAATTTATATTCGGCTTTTCGATGTGCGCAATGGGTAAAACAACATTATCCAAATATTAAAATTGCGATGGGCGGTGGATTTCCAAATACCGAATTGCGTTCACTTTCTGATAAACGTGTTTTTGAGTTTTTCGATTATATTACGCTTGACGATGGCGAATTACCTTTGAAATTACTTATAGATAATTTGAATTCTAATTCCAATTCTGAATATAAAAGAACGTTTCTTTTAGAAAATAGCGAAGTTGTTTATAAGAATAATTCCACCAAATCCGATTACAAACAAGCGGAAGTGGGAACCCCAGATTATTCGGATTTGTTATTGGACAAATACATTTCTGTAATAGAAATTGTAAATCCAATGCACCGAATGTGGAGCGACGGACGCTGGAACAAACTCACTATGGCGCACGGTTGCTATTGGGGAAAATGTACTTTCTGTGATATTTCATTGGATTATATAAAATTATACGAACCTGTTGCTGCCAATTTATTGTGCGATAGAATTGAAGAATTAATTGCACAAACAGGACAAAACGGATTCCACTTTGTTGATGAAGCTGCGCCACCAGCATTGATGCGCGCTTTGGCATTGGAAATCTTACGTAGGAAAATTTCCGTAACGTGGTGGACGAATATTCGATTTGAAAAAAGCTTTACCAAAGATTTGTGTACGCTATTGAAAGCGTCAGGTTGTATTGCGGTTTCAGGCGGATTGGAAGTAGCTTCAGACAGATTATTAAAACTAATTGACAAAGGCGTAACGGTGGAGCAAGTGGCAAAAGTCACTCGGAATTTCACCGAAGCGGGAGTTATGGTTCACGCCTATTTGATGTACGGTTATCCAACGCAAACGGTGCAAGAAACAATTGACAGTTTGGAAATGGTGCGTCAATTGTTTGAAATTGGGATTTTGCAATCGGGTTTTTGGCATCAATTTGCAATGACAGCACACAGTCCTGTGGGAATGTATCCAGAAAAATTTGGAGTTGTCAAAGAAACCGAAACCATTGGAACATTTGCCAATAATGATATTAATTTCATTGATTCAACAGGAATTGACCACGAGCAATTTAGTTTTGGTTTGAAGAAATCACTTTATAATTTTATGCACGGAATTTGTTTTGACTATCCATTGCAAGATTGGTTTGAGTTTAAAATTCCAAAAACAAAAATCTCGGAAGACTTTATATTCAATGCACTTTCTGAAGAAAATGACCTTTCTATAAAACCCAATTCCAAAGTGGTTTGGCTTGGCGGAACGCCTTCTGTTTCGTATTTTACAAAAACTAAAAAAGGAAGTTCTTGGGAAATGATGACCTTGACATTCCACGATAAAAAGGAAACGTATTCGGTTCAAATGAATAAAGACCACGGCAATTGGTTGGTGGAATTTTTGAATAAAATTGCGGTTTCAAATACTAAAATTTATACTTTACAAGAAATTAAATCCGACTTTGAAATTGCGTTTGAAGATTTTGAATTGTTTTGGTTTTCAAAGGCAGTGGCAACTTTGAAAGGGAGTAATTTGCTAATCATCTGATTATTAGTATTTTGTTTTAAAAAATCTCTATTTTTGAAATGATAAATTATTATTTCAAATGAAACAATTCGTGTTACTACTCTTTATTTTATTTAGTGCTCTTTTTCAAGCGCAAGATAAAACGGTTTTTGATATTGCTCGAAAAGGTACACTATCTGAAATAAAGGATATTCAGAAGCGAAACACTGAACTTATCAATGCTATAAATGACAATAAAACAACGCCATTAATTTTGGCATGTTATAGAAATAATGAAGCCGTTGCATTGTATTTGATAGATAAAGTTTCCAATATTAATTATAATTCAGGAATGGGAACGGCATTAATGGCAGCGATTATGTCGGGAAACAAAGTAATAATTGAAAAATTAATTGCTAAGAAAGCCGATTTAAATCAAATAGATAAACAAGGAAAAACGGCATTAATATATGCTGCTTTTAATAATAATGTTGAAATAGTTCAAATGTTAATTAAAGCGGGTGCAAATACTAAACTTGCGGATACTGAAAATAGAACGGCATTGGATTACGCGAAATTCAATAAGAATACACAATTAATAATAGTACTGGACTTTTAATTATAAACATTTAAAAAATAGAAATCATGAAAAAAATCTATCTGTTTATTGCATTATTTGCGACTATTGTTATTTCAATTGCGCAAACAAAATCTTCAGGAATAGTAACCTTGAATACTTTAATGACGTTGAAAATTGATAAAAATGCGACAACTTCCACAGTAACAATTACGCTAACAGGACCAACAGACAGATGGTTTTCTGTTGGTTTTAATGCATTTGGAGCTATGACAAACGGAACAGATTGTTTGTATTACACCTCTTCATTAGTAGATTCAAGAATTACAGGTCAATCTAATCCAACAACTGACACGACAAGTGAATGGATGGTTTCAAGTAACACAATTGTTGGAACTACTCGTACATTAGTTTTAACCCGAAATTTTGTTGGTGGTACTGGCGATTATACTTTTCTATATAATGATTCCGCCTTAGATATTATTTGGGCTTACGGAACAGGTCTTACTTTAGCGCAACATTCAGGAACTGGTAGAGGTTCTATTGCATTAGGATTCACACTTGGAGTTGAAGATTTTACTGCTTTGGATAAAATTACGATTGCGCCAAATCCATCAAATGGAGTATTTGCAATTTCTAAAAATAATCAAACTACTATTTCTAAAGTTACTATTTTTGATATTAATGCCAAAGTAGTGAAAGTCATAGATTCGGAATTAGATTTAGAGGCAATTAAAATTGATTTATCAGAGTTTTCTAAAGGAATTTATTTTATGGAAATTACGAATGAAACCGATAAAATAGTTCGTAAAATCATATTGGAATAAAAACCTATTTAATTTTTTATAAGGCTCGATTTGAATAAATTATTATTTTTTCAATTCGAGTTTTTTATTGGGATTAATTCAAAAAAAAATCCTCCGAAGTGGAAGATTACTTTATTAAAAAAAGGCAAGCGACCTACATCGCATCGCTCAACCACTTACCCTTGCTATGTTCCCATCCTGGGGGATTTCGCAGGAGCAGATCGTGTAGGACTT
>CANINJ010000089.1 GCA_947468985.1 Bacteroidota bacterium | reverse complement strand
CTCAATCTTTCAATTTTTAGTTTTTGAATCATTCAATTATAACAAATGAAATTAAAAAAAATAAACGAAAAATTACAAGAAGCCTTAATTGATCTTGGATTGACGGAAGCAAATGTCTTGCAACAAGAAACATTTTCAACCCTGAAAAGTGGTGCTGATTGTATTGTAATTTCACCAAAAGGAAGCGGAAAATCAACTACAATTGTTTTAAATGTGATTCAACAATTGGTTTGTGAAGGGGAAGAATCACCACGGGCATTGATAATTGTTGAAGACAAAGCGAAAGTTTTGGCAATGGAAGAGCTTTTCGAACAATTAGGAAGTAAAACCGATTTACGTGTTTATGGAATTCACGATAAGGGCGATATGGAATACGATAAAAACTATATTTCCACGGGAATTGATGTGTTAATTGGAACCCCAAACCGACTTGGAGATATGTTTACCACAGCAGGTTATAATGTAAACAGACTAAAAATGTTTATTCTTGACGATGCCGATGCTATTTTAAAATTGCGTCACGAAACTAAAATTATGCGAATTTCGAATAGCATTACGAGAACGCAACGCTTGATTTTTTCGGAACAACTTACAGAGAGAATCGAAATATTGGCTGAAAAAATGCTATTGGAACCGTTTTTATTTGAAATAGAAGAAGAGTAAAAATATAAATAGGTATTTTACCAAAAACAAACATCATACATAATGGGATTAATGAAAATATTTTCGGGGAGTGAGATTTTGGCGCAAGCCTTACAACAAAAAATCGAAGCTATCGGAGTGAATACAGTTTTGAAAAACAATATACAATCTGCTCGTTTGGCAGGTTTTGGAAATTCAGATTTGGCGGTTGAAGTCTTTATTCAAGAAGTAGATTTTGGAAAAGCCAGTCCTATTATTGAAGAATTTAGAATGAGTATTTAACTTCTTGTCTTTTTGTTTATATGTAAAGCGCTATAATATTTGTTTTTTAACAAATAAATAATTCAATTTATTTGTTAAAGTAATAGTTTTTTTATTTAAATTTATAGTAAAAATATAAAACTATGAAACAAAGAGCCGTTTTATTTGCATTGTTGCTATTTGCAATAATAGCAATCCAAGCACAAACTAAACAATCCATTCATCAGTTTAAAGTGAAGGATTTGAATGGGAAAACATTTGATTTTGCTTCGTTAAAAGGGAAGAAAATCTTAGTGGTAAATACCGCTTCTAAGTGTGGATATACTCCTCAATACGAACAATTAGAAGAGGTTTATAGAATGTATAAAAATAAAAACTTCGTAATTGTAGGTTTTCCAGCTAATAATTTTGGTTCTCAAGAGCCGGGAACCAATGCGGAAATTGCTACATTTTGTAAATCTAATTATGGGGTATCTTTCCCAATGATGAGCAAAATTTCAGTTAAAGGAAATGATATGAATGAAGTGTATCAATTTTTAACCAAAAAAGCGAAGAACGGTGTTAAAGATTCCAACGTAGAATGGAATTTCCAAAAATATCTGTTAAACGAAAATGGAGAATTGGTGCAGGTATATCTCTCGGGTGTTGAACCTACAGATGTGAAAATATTAAATTGGGTAAAGGGGTAAGTCCTCGCCACTTTTTATATTAAATGAGATTCTCAGTCAAACGAGAATCTCATTTTATTTTATAGAAGTTTTGAAACTAAATCTTTTCGTTTTTGAAGATTTCGGTAACGGCAAGTTCATAATTCCGAATGCTTTGTGCCTTTTTAATTTTCTTCAATACTTTATGTGGATTTGAAAAAGTAACTGCAAAATATTCCCATAAATGATACATTTTAAGTAAAAGATGTGTAGAGCCAGATAATGATTCGCTATAAATTCCATATAAAGTATCGTGAAATGCACTGAATAATTCCATTTTATTCTTCGGATATTCTAAGGTATTTTGTCGAATCATACTTGGCAAAAACGGATCTGAAATCAATCCTCTACCAATCATCCAATGGTCAATAGTGGGAAAACGTTCCTGCATTTCACGGAATTTAGCCACCGATTTTATATCGCCATTGTAATACAATTTGTGTTTGGTGTTGTCGATGCACTGTTGAAATGCATCCAAATGCACGCCGCCTTTATACAATTGTTTGCCAATGCGGGCGTGAATGGCAATATTTTTAATTGGATATGTATCCAAAATGGGCAAAACATCTAATATTTCTTCGGTAGTATCATAACCCAAACGCATTTTCATAGATACAATAATTTCCGATTCCGAATGTACTTTGTCAAGAATATGATTTATTTTTTCAGGGTTGCAAATCAATCCTGAACCCATTCCAGACTTCGTAACCATTGGGTAAGGACAACCTAAATTCCAATTTAATTCTTTGTAGCCAAGGTCTTTTACATACTTGGCAACAAACAAAAACTCATCAGCATCATTAGTGATAATTTGCGGAATCACTTCTAAACCTATATTGTTTTCAGGAAGCAAATCGCGTTCATAAGAAGGTTTAATCACCAATTTTCCATTCAAACGAATATAAGGAGAATAATACGTGTCAATTCCCCCAAAGTATTTGTTGATGGTATTTCTAAAACGAAAATCGGTAAATCCCTGCAAGGGCGAAGAAAGTAAGGTAAAGCTCATAAATTATTTAGTTGCGCAAATATACGGTTCTTTACACAGTTATCATTTTAAAAGTAATTGCACAAAAATAGAATCCAACCATCGGTCAAATTTATATCCCGATTCTTTGATGATTCCCACAGTTTTAAATCCAAATTGTTCGTGAAAAGCAATGCTGCCTTGATTTTCGGAATCAATTACGCCAATCATTGTGTGCAGTCCTTGAGCTTTCGCCAATTGAATTAATTTAGATAAAAGCAATTTTCCAATGCCTTTTCCAATATGATTTTCAGAAACATAAACCGAATGTTCCACAGTAAACTTATACGCTTCTCGAAATCGAAATTCGCTATACATACCAAATCCAACAAGTTCTCGGTTCAATTCAGCAACTATTACAGGAAAACCTTTATTGGTTTTATCTTCCAAAATGGCTTTTTGTTGTTCGTAATTTCGAATAGAATAGTCATATAAAGCAGTAGAATGAAGTATATTGTAATTAATAATATCCAAAATAGCTTGGGTATCTTCGGTTTGGTAAGCTCTAATTCGGATTTCCATTTAGTCTAATTGTTTACCAAAAGTAATAAATCTAATTAAAGAACTTAGTAAAAACCTTTGCAACTTTGTACCTTTGCATCTTTGAACCTTACTTTACAACTTTGTACCTTAATTATAATGATTTATCCAAAAATTCCTTTAGCGCAAAGCATCATCGAAATTTGTCTCGCCAAAGGAGTCACTAACATTGTAATTTCGCCAGGTTCAAGAAATGCGCCTTTGATTATTGGGTTTGTCAATAATCCTAAATTCACCTGTTACAGTATTGCCGACGAGCGAAGTGCTGCTTTTTTTGCGTTGGGAATAGCACAGCAAATCAAGAAACCTGTTGCCGTAGTTTGCACTTCAGGATCCGCACTTTTGAATTATTATCCTGCCTTTGCCGAAGCATTTTACAGTCAAATTCCGTTGGTAGTTATCAGTGCTGACAGGCCTTTAGATAAAATCGATATTGGTGACGGGCAAACCATTCGTCAAGAAAAGGTGTTTGAAAATCATTCGTTGTACAATGCCAATTTGGTTGATGGTGCGTCTTCAGAAAACGATTTTAAAATCAATGAAGCTATTAATTATGCTATTGCAAAAAAAGGTCCCGTTCACATCAACGCGCCTTTTGAAGAGCCTTTGTATGAAACGGTTTCAGAGCTTTCTGTTACTATAAATACTTCCGCTTCCGCAAATGACGATCCCGATGTTTCAACCGAGAATTGGATTGAATTTGCATCCATTTGGAACTCAACAAAAAAGAAATTAATACTCGTTGGTGTCAATGAACCCAATGCAATTGATCCTTCAATAGTTGATTTTTTAGCAAATGATGCTTCGGTTGTGGTGATGACAGAAACAACATCCAATTTGCAACATCCTTCCTTTATAAATAATATAGACACTATAATTACCCCATTTTCATCGGATGATTTTGAGGTGTTTCAACCCGAAATCCTAATTACTTTTGGTGGAATGGTAGTATCCAAACGCATCAAGGCAGCGTTACGAAAATACAAACCAAAACACCATTGGCACATAGATTCTTTGCGTGCCTACAATACTTTTGGTTGTTTGATCAAGCATTTTGAAACCGACCCGAATACTTTTTTTAAGGCATTTATTCCATTATTAGAACCTATAAAAAGTGATTATTTCGATACTTTTAATGTTATAAATACACTCAGAAAAGCGAAACACAAAATCTATTTGTCAAAAATTCCATTTTCAGATTTCAAGGTTTTTGAGAAAGTAATTCAGAGTTTACCAATAAACAGTCACTTGCAAATTAGCAACAGTTCGGCAATTCGGTATGCGCAATTAATTGATATTCATCCGTCAATTGAAGTATATTGTAATCGAGGAACTAGCGGAATTGACGGAAGTACTTCCACAGCAATTGGTGCAGCTGTAGCCAATGAAAAACAAACTGTTTTAATTACAGGAGATATTAGTTTTCTGTATGATTCCAATGCGTTATGGAACAATTATATTTCCAAAAATCTCAAGATTATATTGATAAACAATGGAGGTGGAGGCATCTTCAGAATATTACCAGGACACGATGAAACGCCTGTTTTCAATACATTTTTTGAGACATCACATTGTTTGACTGCGGAACATTTGGCAAAAATGTATGGTTTTGAATATGCAATTGCCAGTGATGAATCTTGTTTGAATAAAGAATTAGAAAAAATGTATTCTCAAAATAACAAACCTTATATTTTAGAAGTATTTACGCCAACTCGCGAAAACGATAGTGTTCTTTTGCAATATTTTAAAGAATTGATGTAAAACATTTCTTTTTTTTATTGCCATAATCAACTCCTTTTTTATTGAATTAATAATAGATAACTAATTTTTTAGATGTTTTATTTTCAATAATAGCAACTTCCTTTTCCTTATTTCAGATCCTTTCCCAACTAATATTATAATTAATTAGCTATTAAATGCATTTCAAATGTTTTGCTACTTCCTTATAAAATGCCTTATAAGCTGTATATATTCCTATTTTAAACTGTAGTTATTAACAATTTAATAAATATATATTTAATAACTTTTTAAGTATTGAATTATTAATTTGATTTTAATTAATTAAGTTTGATATGAATTTAACAATATTTTAAGTGTTGTTTTAATAAAGTGGAGTCCAGAAACCACTTAAATAAACGGGGCGGTACCGAAAAGCCATACGAGTAAGAAAACCTAAATTTAATTATAATGAAACAAATTTTTCATCAAATTCTTGATTTTCCACAAATGGTAAATCAAAAAGTATTAAATGCAAAACTGAATGCTGCAGTAGAAGGCTTCGATTCTCAAGACGGAATCCGTTGCTATGTTAAAACCATTTATCAAATTGCCGCTTTAGTTTTTCTTCTTGGTATGGAGTATGGAATTGTAAATGCTGCAATGGCCTATTTTCAAAGTCCTACTGCAGGTGGGATAGGAATGGTTGGAAGTATTCTAACATTTGCATTATTGGCGTATTCTGCGTTTCCTATTTCTCAAGTAATTAGATCAAGAGGCGAAAGTCTTGGTGGTTCTCATAACGGAATGGTTGAGTTTATTTTTAAAGATTTTGTTACTACGAATATCAGAATTTTAGGAGAAGTTATGGCAATTGCTGGATTAATCGCTGCTTTTAATTTAACTTTATCTTTTGTATTTGATGCTGATTTATTTTCATCTTATGCGAGTGACTCAATTTTAAGTAATATTAGTGGTTTATATGCATTGCCTATGAATGCAATTTCTTCATTGTTATCAGTTGTTCGAATGGATGCTTTGGCTTCAATTCTTCACTCTTTTGCTGATTTCAAAATGAATTCAACTCAAACTTTTGGTGGTGATTTCCTTTGGGATGCCAATGATTTAATTATTGTTGCTGGTGCATACATCAATGTAATTGCAGGACTTGCAGTTTTATATGTTAATCTTGCAATCTATAATTTCTTATATTCTATAGTTGCTGCGTTAGTTAATTTTATTCCAAGATTAGCAATTCCACTAGCAATAAGAACAAAAAGTGAATAATAATTAATTCACTTTATTTATATTGAAAACCGAGTTAGAAATAGCTCGGTTTTTTTATTTCTTTTGGAATAAAATATAAATTACCAAAACATGCGGAAAAGTTATTGCCGCCAAGAAAGAGAAAAATAGAGCGTTGAATATTTGAATATCTTTAAACAATAAATACAATACTGCAATCCCTATTAGGGAAACCAACCAATACGCAAAAGCAGTTTTAATGTAGCTGCCAAAATTCTTCCAATTAAATTCCCCTTTCAAATAAACTACTTGATTTATTATAGAAGGAATACTGTGCCATAAAATGAAATAAATTGCAAATCCCCATATCAAGCTCGAAACTTTAAATATAATAGTAAAAACAAGTAAATAGAAAGTTTCCAGAAACCATTTGCTTTTGAATTCTATTAATTTTTGAGAAAAGTAAATCCCGAGAATTATCAGTAATAAGGTTGTAATGGCTAATCCTACTGTAAAATAACTTTCAGAAACCGTTATTGAGGTTATGTTTCTAATAACTTCTTGAACTTCTTTTATGTGAAATATAAAAAGTAATAATAATATAAATAAACCATAAGTGAATTCAAAAAGCTTGAAAATGTTGCTTTTTTCGAGATTTTCCCATTGTTGTTCCCCAAAATGATAACCGCTAACTACTATAAAAAGCAATAAGGCAAACCAAGGAATAATCCAAAACAGAAGCGCTCCAAACCCAACTACGATTAAATAATAGAAAAGTAATTTTAATAATGATAAGGTATTTTTTTTAGAACCAATATTTTTAATTAACAGTAAATCATTCGATCCATGAAGTATGCCGAATGTCAATATCAATATAAAACCAAAAATTAGTTGACTTTTATTTGAAATGTAAGAATCGAGCCATAGTCCGAAAAAGCTTGCTATAATTGCAAAATTTGAATATTTCATAATGAATTTTTAAATATTGTTTAAAAATAGTTAAAAAAAAATAACTAAAATGCTTTTTTATTGTTTAACTTTTTTTAAATTTGCTTCAACAAAAATATTTTTGTGACCAATTTAACCAATTTAATTATGACAAATTTTATGTTTATCCCAAGTTTGATTGGAAAGTTAGCACCTACAGATTATGTAGGATTCACTTTCTTCGTTGGATGCATGGCTATGATGGCGGCATCTGCATTTTTCTTTTTATCATTAAATCAATTTGATAAAAAGTGGCGCACTTCTGTATTGGTATCTGGTTTAATTACCTTTATCGCTGCAGTACATTATTTCTACATGAAAGAATATTGGGCAGAATTTCAAGAATCGCCTACATTCTTCAGATATGTGGATTGGATTTTGACTGTGCCATT
>CANINJ010000088.1 GCA_947468985.1 Bacteroidota bacterium | reverse complement strand
CATCGCTAACGGCTTCAATTGCTTCTTCTTGTCCGACAACTCTTCGGTGCAATTCGGCTTCTAGTTTCAATAGTTTTTCTCGTTCTCCTTGAAGCATTTTCACAATAGGAATTCCAGTCCATTTGGCTACCACTTCGGCAATATCTTCTCGGGTAACTTCTTCTTTTATCAATGAAGTTCCCAATTGATTTTCCTGTAATTGTTTTATAAAAACGTCTAATCGTTCTTGTGCTTCTTTTATTTTTCCATAGCGAATTTCAGCAACTTTTCCATAATCGCCTTCTCGTTCTGCACGTTCAGCTTCGTATTTAAAATCTTCAATTTCTGTTTTTATGTTTTGAATGTTGTCCACCACATCTTTTTCAGATTTCCATTTGGCATAAATTTCGTTTCGGTCTTCTTTTAAATTTGCCAAATCCATTCCCAAAATCCGAAGTTTGCTTTCGTCTTTTTCTCTTTTTATGGCTTCAATTTCAATTTCTAATTGCATAATTTTTCGATCCAAAACATCTAATTCCTCTGGTTTTGAATTGATTTCCATTCGCAATTTAGATGCCGCTTCATCAATTAAATCAATAGCTTTATCGGGCAAAAAACGATTGGTAATGTAGCGTTGCGATAATTCTACTGCCGCAATAATTGCCTCATCTTTTATTTGAACTTTATGATGCGTTTCATATTTTTCTTTGATTCCTCTCAAAATGGAAATGGCACTTTCTGTATCTGGTTCTTCGACCATAATTTTCTGAAAACGGCGTTCCAATGCTTTGTCTTTCTCAAAATATTTTTGATATTCGTCTAATGTGGTTGCCCCAATGGCTCGAAGTTCGCCTCTTGCCAAAGCAGGTTTTAAGATATTTGCCGCATCCATTGCACCTTCGCCACCTCCAGCACCAATTAAGGTATGAATTTCATCAATAAACAAAACAATATCTCCTTCGGCAGCCGTAACTTCTTTAACCACTGATTTTAATCGTTCTTCAAACTCGCCTTTGTATTTTGCACCCGCAATTAAAGCGCCCATATCCAAAGAAAAAATGATTTTATCTTTCAGATTTTCGGGTACATCTCCATCAACAATTCTGTGGGCTAATCCTTCGGCAATGGCAGTTTTTCCAACTCCAGGTTCTCCTACTAATATTGGATTGTTTTTGGTGCGGCGTGTTAAAATTTGCAATACTCTACGAATTTCTTCATCACGACCAATCACAGGATCTAATTTACCATTTTGTGCCAATTCATTTAGGTTTTTGGCATATTTATTCAAAGCATTGTACGTTTCTTCGGCAGACGCAGAAGTTACTCGTTCTCCTTTTCGTAATTCGTCAATAGCGGCTTTAAGCCCTTTATCGGTAACGCCTTGGTCTTTTAGAATTTGTGCAACTTTACTTTTAGAACCAAAAATTGCCAGTATCAAATGTTCTATAGAAACGAATTCATCATTCATTTTTTTAGCGATGATTTCTGCTTCATTTAATGTGGTGTTGGCGGTTCGAGAAAGCATTATTTCACCCCCAGAAACTTTTGGAAAACTCTGAATTGTGCTATCCAATATTTGAATAAATAAAGGCACATTTACATTTAGTTTTTTCAAAATGAAAGGAGCAACATTTTCATCGACTTCAAAAATCGCCTTAAAAATGTGTTCGTTTTCAATTTGTTGTTGCCCAAAACTTTGAGCCATTTGTTGTGAAAGCTGAATGGCTTCTTGCGATTTAATCGTAAATTTATTTATATTCATAATCGTAATATTTAATAGTTATTTAGATAACTTTGCAAATAGAAATCAATTTATATTCCATTTTATACTTACAGACAAAATGACTGTATTTTGAGGATTGTTTTTCTGATTTTTAATAAATAATAAAATAAATTATGAGTGTTTTTAATTCAATTTTTGGAACTTCAGATAACAATTCTAATTCGTCAAAAATCAATTGGGTTCAACTTACAGACTTGGGACAACTCAATGAAATAAGCCAACTTTCTAATGAAAAACCTGTTGTAATTTTCAAACACAGTACCCGCTGTAGTATTAGCCGAATGGCCTTGAAGCTGTTTGAAAATGAATTTGATTTGTCAGATAAAGTTACGCCTTATTTTTTAGATTTAATTACTTTTTGGGATATTTCTAATGAAATTGCTTCTCGTTTTGAAGTCGTGCATCAATCGCCACAATTGCTATTGATAATAGGAGGGAAGTCGGTTTATGATGTTTCTCACAGCGCTATTGATGCTGACGAATTGAAATCTAAAATATAAAGAACGAATCGTAATTTTACCATTTACCCAAAGGAATTAATGAGTGACTATTTTATTGATATCGAGCATAAAGGAATTACTTTTGGTGAAAACGAAATCAGTTATAAAGAATTTGAAAATTGCACTTTTACAAACTGTGATTTTACAAATTGTGTCTTTATGGCTACCACTTTTATTGATTGTAATTTTAACAATTGCAACTTTAATGCTGCCAAAATTAATCATACTTGTTTGAGAACGGTATTTTTCAATAAATGTAAAATTAGCGATGTCAATTTTGCAATGATTGATAAGCTTATTTTTGAAATTCACTTCAAAGATTGCATTTTAGACTTTTCAAAATTCTATGCTTTGAAGATGAAAGGTTTTACATTTACCAATACAAGTCTTGTGGCTGTTGACTTTATGGGAACTGATTTAAGTGAAGTGGTATTTGAAAACTGTGATTTGTATCGAAGTGAATTTGATAAAGCCATTGCCAATAAAACAAATTTCAAAACGAGTTACAATTATACAATCAATCCAGAAAAAACTAAAATTAAGAAAGCAATTTTCTCTTTAGAAGGCGTAAAAGGATTGCTATATAAGTACGATATTATTGTAAAATAGTTGAAATTACAACAATCTTTTCTCCAAATTATAATCTTCCATCAAATACCCAAAATCCAACTCAATATCTTCTTCGCCCACTTTTTCAAAACCTAATTTTTTATAGAAATGGAATGCGCTATTGAACCGATTTACATTCAATGAAATGATAGTATCGTTGTTTTCAAGGGCTAATTTTTCTACTTCCGCAAGTAATAATTTCCCAGCACCTTTTCTTTGAGATTCAGGAAGTAAGTAAATTTTATGCAACCTCGTTTTAGTTCCACCCAAATAATGATGTTCATAAGATGCAAATCCTAAGCAAATGGTATCTTGTTTTACCAATAAAAAACGATGGTTTTTAGTGCTGAAATTATCATTTAGAGCGGCATCAGAATAGAATTTCTCCAACATATAATCCAATTGCGCCTTTGATATAAAGGAACCGTAGGCAACAGGCCAAGTTATTTGTGCAATTTCTCGAATTACAGGAAAGTCAGAAGGTTTGGCTTCAGATATTGAAATCATTTTTAAATATTGAATTACGATTTACCCGTGCATTGTTTCTCGTTTTCCATAATTTGCAATTACAGAAGCTTCAAATTCAATCCATTCGCGCCATCTTTTTTCAACATCAATTCCGTGTCCGTATTTTCGAGCGTAGGTAATAAAAGTGGTATAATGAGCGGCTTCACTTTCCATCAAATCTCTATAGAAAATTGACAATTCTTCATCATTAATATTTTCCGAAAGTACTTTGAATCGTTCGCAACTTCTGGCTTCAATCATTGCAGAAAACAACATCCGTTCTACAAAACCAGAAACCCGACTTCCGTTGTTGCTTTTCTTCATATATTGTGCTAATTCGCCAACATATTCGTCTTTTCGTTCTCGTGCCAATGTCAATCCACGCTTTTTAATGATGTCGTGAACCATCTGAAAATGCTCGATTTCTTCTTTGGCCAACGCCAACATGTCCGAAACCAAATCAGGATATTCCGAATTAATTGTAATTATGGTAATGGCATTAGAAGCTGCTTTTTGTTCGCACCAAGCGTGGTCAGAAAGGATTTCGACAATGTTGGTTTCCACAATATTCACCCAACGAGGATCTGTTGGTAATTTCAATCTTAAAACTGACATATATTTTAGTTTAAAGTTTAAGGTTCAAAGTTTAAAATTGCTATAACTTTAAACCTTAAACAGCAATCTATATTTTAGAAAACGAACATCGCTCTTTCTCCCATCATTTCATTAACTTCATCTGCAACTTGTTCAATTACAGCTTCATCAGTGTGGTTCATTAAAACTCTGTCAATTAATTCAACGATCGTTTCCATATCACTTTCTACCAATCCACGAGTTGTAATTGCTGGTGTTCCCACACGGATTCCTGAAGTTACAAATGGCGATTTATCATCAAATGGAACCATATTTTTATTTACAGTAATTTCGGCTTTCACCAAAGCGTTTTCGGCTTCTTTACCAGTAATATTTTTATTTCTTAAGTCAATTAACATCATGTGATTGTCAGTTCCGCCAGAAATTAAATTGTAATCTCTTTTCATAAATTCTTCAGCCATTGCTTTTGCATTTTTTTGAACTTGTAAAGAATAACGGAAAAATTCATCTGTTAATGCTTCACCAAACGCAACCGCTTTTGCTGCAATAATATGCATTAAAGGGCCACCTTGATTTCCAGGAAACACTGCTAAATCTAATAGAGAAGACATCATTCTAATTTCGCCTTTTGGAGTAGTTAAACCAAATGGGTTTTCAAAATCTTTACCCATCATAATCATTCCACCTCTAGGACCTCGCAACGTTTTGTGAGTGGTTGTGGTTACAATATGACAATGAGGAATCGGATCATTCATCAACCCTTTTGCAATTAATCCTGCTGGATGAGAAATGTCAGCCAATAAAAGTGCACCAACGCTATCTGCAATTACTCTAAAACGTTCAAAATCCATATCACGACAGTAAGCCGAAGCTCCTGCAATAATTAATTTTGGTTGTTCTTTAATTGCAATTTCTTGAATTTTATCATAATCAAAACGACCCGTTTCTTTTTCAACACCATAAAAAGAAGGTGTATATAAACGTCCTGAAAAATTCACAGGAGAACCGTGCGTTAAATGTCCACCGTGAGACAAATCAAAACCTAATATTTTATCTCCCGGTTTCAAACACGCGTGATAAACAGCTGTATTTGCTTGAGAACCTGAGTGTGGTTGTACATTTACATAGTCAGCACCAAAAAGTTCTTTTGCTCTATCAATCGCAATTTGCTCTACAACATCAACCACTTCGCAACCACCATAATATCTTTTTCCAGGGTATCCTTCGGCATATTTATTGGTTAAACAAGAACCTGCAGCTTCCATAACTTGGTCGCTTACAAAATTCTCTGAGGCAATAAGCTCAATTCCGTGAATTTGTCTGTCTTGTTCTTCTAAAATAAGGTCAAAAATCTGGTTGTCGTGTAGCATTTTGTTGTATATGTTAATTTTAATGCAAATTTACAAAAAAAAGGTTTGTATAAATTTTAGTTTATGATATATTTGGTAGATATTTTTCAACAAACTAATCAACATTAAAATGCCGATAACAGCAAACGAACCAAATAGAAAATCTTGGCTAGAAGTTTCCAAGGAAAGTGATTTTCCAATTCAAAACATTCCTTTTGGAGTTTTTTTAACGCGTGAAAACGTAGTTACCGTCGGAACACGAATTGGAGATTTCGCTATAGATTTAGGCGCTTTACAACAATTAAATTATTTTGAAGACATCGAATTAACCGATGATATGTTCATGCAAGACACTTTGAATGATTTCATTTCAGATGGTCAAAAAACGTGGCGTTTGGTTCGGAATAGAATAGCAGATATATTTGATGCTGAAAATCCAAAATTACGTGACAATGCAAATCATAGAAAAATTGTTATTTTCAATTTGAACGAAGTTGAAATGCAATTGCCAGTACTAATAGGTGATTATACTGATTTTTTTTCCAGTAAAGAACACGCAACCAACGTAGGAAAAATGTTTCGTGATCCTGAAAATGCATTGTTACCCAATTGGCTTCACATTCCGGTTGGATACCACGGACGAAGTTCTACGATTATTCCTTCTGGGATTCCGGTGCACCGACCAATGGGGCAAACTTTGCCAGTAGGCGAAACGTCACCTGTTTTTGGTCCTTCAAGATTAATAGATTTTGAAATGGAAACCGCATTTATTACTACAGACGTTAATATCATGGGTGAAAATATCCCAATTCACGAAGCCAAAGAATATATTTTTGGAATGGTTTTGTTAAACGATTGGAGCGCTCGCGACATTCAAAAATGGGAATATGTGCCACTTGGTCCCTTTTTAGCTAAGAATTTTGCTTCCTCAATTTCACCTTGGATTGTAACAATGGATGCATTAGAGCCTTTTAGAACTAAAAGTCCAAAGCAAGAGCCAACACCACTTCCTTATTTACAACAAAAAGGAAAACATTCCTTTGACATTAATTTAGAAGTTGCCATTCAGCCTGAAAATGGTGATGCAACGGTAATTTCTAAAACTAATTTTAAATATATGTATTGGACAATGAGCCAACAATTAGCGCATCATACTTCCAATGGTTGTCGCGTAAATTCAGGCGATATGATGGGTTCAGGAACCATTTCAGGACCAACACCAGACAGTTTCGGATCGATGTTAGAACTAACTTGGGGAGGAAAAAACCCAATTGTTTTAAAAGATGGAACAGAACGTAAATTCATCAACGATTATGACACGGTAATTATGAAAGGATTTTGTCAAAACAGCCATGTAAGAATAGGTTTTGGGGAAGTTTCAAGCAAGTTATTACCACCATTCGTTAGAAAATAACAACAAAAATACCAATTCATTTAAGCCTAATAGATTTCAATCTGTTAGGCTTTTTTATTCCTATAAGTTTCAATTGTAACGACTTCAAATTTTCGAAATCAGTAGGAGCGAATTGTCCTTTCTTGTTTGCAATTGTAATTCCCGCTTTCGGCTTAATCTCTCCGCTACGCTGCGAGGATACCGCCTCCATCGGGGCTAATGGAAAAGTCATGTCATTGCGAGCGTAAGACAGTGAAGCGTGGCAATCTGTTTGTGGCATCGGAGGAAACAACAACAGATTGCCACGTGCCTCGCAATGACAGTCTGGGGATAGGATTTATTTTACACACTTTGTGATACCAACACTTATTTTATTTAAATTTGAATAATATTATGAGCCAATTAAAAAAACTATGAACCAACAACTATTTACTAACCTCCCTCAAATTTATTATATGCCTCTAAATGATTCTAAATATACTCGAACCTCGGAAAGTGCTGAACAAAGCCTTTTTGAAAATCAAAGCCAATCGAGAGCTCCTCGAAAGCTTCAAAGTGAATCTAATACAGATTCCGAACTCCATCAACGACAAAGAAAACAAAAGATTTTCTAAAAACCGTACCCAAGATTTTATAAAAAAATCATCTTACGACCCTATTTATTCTTTGAATAAGCTGGGACGCCACGCCACTATTACTTCAATTACCGAAACCCCCTCGTGCCCGTCATTGCGAATGGAACAAAGTGGAGCGTGACAATCTGTTGAAGGTAAAGGGATATTGAACAGATTGCTTTGCCATGTGCCTCGCAACGCCTCGCAATGACGATTAACCATTATATATTATTAACCATTAAATGCTATTACTTATGTCTTTTACAAACTTCGACAGTCGCCATTTTGACGACGCAGAAAAAGTAGCAGTTAACACTGCCCTGGCGAGTTT
>CANINJ010000087.1 GCA_947468985.1 Bacteroidota bacterium | reverse complement strand
ATTACCGTTTTAGACACTTTTTTATTGCTATTTCTTATCAATAAAGGCATTCGAAAAATGGAAGCTTTTGTGATTGTCTTGGTTGTAATAATAGGGATTTCATTTATTTTCGAAATGTTTTTTGCCCAGCCTGAAATGGGGAAAGTAATTTATGGATTAATTCCTTCGATGCCCAATTCTGCTGCGTTATACATTGCAATTGGAATCATTGGTGCAACCGTAATGCCTCACAATTTATACTTACATTCGTCCTTAGTTCAAACCCGAAAATTTGAAAGAACAACAGAAGGAATCAAGCAAGCCTTGAAATATAATTTTATAGATTCTACGATTGCATTGAACTTGGCTTTTTTTGTAAATGCCGCGATTTTAATACTGGCTGCAGCTACATTTTATAAAAATGGAATGTTTGAAGTTGCAGAAATTCAAGACGCTTATCAATTTTTAGAACCGTTATTAGGAAGTAAATATGCCCCAATATTATTTGCAGTTGCGTTGATTGCAGCGGGTCAAAGTTCCACAATTACGGGAACTTTAGCGGGTCAAATTGTGATGGAAGGCTATCTAAATTTACGAATTCAGCCATGGGTTAGAAGAATAATTACGCGATTAATTGCCATTGTTCCTGCTGTAATTGTAATTACTGTTTTTGGCGAAGGCATTACAGGAAAATTATTGATTTTGAGTCAGGTGATTTTGAGTTTACAACTTGGATTTGCTATTATTCCACTGATTCATTTTGTGAGTGACAAATCAAAAATGAAAGGATTTCACATTAGTAAAACGACTCAAATTGTTTCTTGGCTGGTTGCTATAATAATTGTTTCCTTGAATGTAAAATTGGTTTTTGATGAAATTAATAGTTGGTTGACTACTTCAAATCACGCAACTTTATTGTGGTTTACAGTTGTTCCAATAGCATTTGGATTCTTGATTTTGTTGCTTTATATCGTTTTTAGACCTTTGATTTCAAAAACTAAAATATCCATCGAAAATCATTCCCCTCATAATTTGAAATTACAATTTTCTAAATCTGAAAATTATACAAGAAAAAATATTGCCGTAGCTGTTGATTTTTCAAGTGCCGATGAAGCCGCTTTGAACAATGCATTTCAATTGGGTGGAACAGAAGCAAAATACACTTTAATTCACGTGGTTGAAACTGTTGGCGCTATGATTTATGGTGAAAATATAGATGATCACGAAACATTAATTGACGAAAAATTATTGGAAGAATACAAAGAATTATTATTTACAAAAGGAATTAAAGTGGAAGTTAAATTGGGCTTTGGAAAACCAGATTCTGTAATTCCAGCAATAATAAACGACGGAAATTTTGATATTTTGGTAATGGGAACTCACGGACATACTGGATTTAAAGACATTCTTTTTGGAACCACCGTTGACAAATTGCGACATAAAATTGGCATTCCATTATTGATTGTAAAAAACTAATTTGGGAATACAATCCTTTCAATTGTCCAATACAAAGCTACGCATGTAATGATACTCGAAATAGGATAAACAATTCTTTCTTTATACCAAATTTTGTTGCTAAAAATTTATATTCCTGCGAAAATCAATTAATTCAATATGCTAAAAGGAATAGATTTAGAAAAAGAATCTGTTTGTAGCCTTCCGAAATATATACCCGATTGAAGTTCTTCGCAATTAATTGTTTGAAATTCAGCAGAAGGATTTTCGCTTAATTGCACTTGTTTTACTTGTCTTCCAGTTGCATCATAAATTGTAAGTTCTGAAACTAAAGATGATGTATTTTTAATATATACTTTCAATTCTTTGTTTGCAATTGGATTTGGAGCAATTGTTAAAGAAGGTTGTGACGTTTCAAAATCATTTGTTTTCATCGTACTATTCATTAACCAAACAATTGCGTTCATTAATAATTTTTGATGATTTCCGCCCGCATCAGTTATATAACCATCGTATAAAACATCGCTTGGGTCTCCAGAACCATCATCTGCAATTGAACTATCACCAATAGCAACAACTCTTCCAGCTAAATATGTTGCTGAAGCACACATTACATTTGTTGTGCCCGTTGTACTTGAACCCGTTTTAAATATTAATCCAGTAACCGATGAATTAACCGTAGGATTTATTGTCATAGTTGTCCCATTTGACCATTTAGCCGCAGTAACATTTCCACAAACGGAACAGGTTATAGGTGAAATAGGGCCATGAAGTATTTGATTTGTAGAGATATTTGCAACATTAGTAGAAGTTAAGCTAATATCTGCTACATCAAAGATAATCCCGAATGGATTTGGTTGAACGGTATTAGTAGACATTAAGTCGTTCCAAATTTCTAATGAATCTTTCCCATCATTATTTCTATCTGAAATTGTATGATCGGCAATCATCATTAATCCACCTCCATTTTTTACAAAATTTACAATTGCAGTTTTTTCAGCAGGAGTAAATAATATATTAGGTTCATCAACCACATAAACTTTATAATTACTTAAATCTTGCGCATTCGTTGCATCACCATAAGTAATCCGGCCATTATACGGCAACGATTCCACTGTATATCCTTTTCTCACACAATCTATTGCCCAATGAGACAATGCGCCATCCCAATATGTTTCTGGAGTTGAAGCCGCTATAGTTGACTGAAGAAGTGTAGGAATTCGTTGCGGATTTGACTCCGTGCCTCCAATATTCATAGCATTATTTGTATATAAATTATGTAAATCGGCATCAATCACCCAATCGGCACTACCCGCCATTTCAGCTTTGGTAGCATCGAATAAAATTTTTTGTGAAAAAGTAGCAGTTGCTATAAATAGGAATATAAAGGGAAAATATTTTTTAATCATAATTTAAATAATTTAAACAAACTTAATATTTTTTTGAAAATAAATTCAACTAATTTTTTTATATAAGAAAAAATTAAGAATCAAAATTAGATTTCACTAATAATCATAAGACATTTTCGCGCGAGGGATGGCAGCGGAAATCCTTTGTGGAACGAAGTGGAACAAAGATTGCAGCGCACAGCCCGACCTGAAGTTTAGTACAAATGGTGTGGTATCCTAAAACGTTGTAAACGAAGGTCGCGCCCAAAAAAATAAAAATACTATCTTTGCACCAAATTTAATAAACAATCAATAAAAAAATTTCACCAATGAAAACGCTTCAAGACTTCAATTTCAAAAACACAAAAGCAGTAATTAGAGTAGATTTTAATGTTCCTTTGGACGAAAATTTCCACGTTACAGATACTACCAGAATTGAAGCGGCGAAACCTACAATCGACAAAATTATTGCCGATGGCGGAAGCGTGATTTTGATGTCGCACCTTGGGAGACCAAATGGAATTGAGGAAAAATATTCGTTGCAACACATCGTGAAAACGGCATCGGAAATCTTAGGAATGGAAGTGCTTTTTGCTTCGGATTGTGTGGGTGAAATTGCTGAAAAAGCAGCTGAAAATTTGAAACCAGGTCAAGTTTTACTTCTTGAAAATCTTCGTTTTTATGCCGAAGAAGAAGCGGGAGATGTTGGTTTTGCAAAAAAATTGGCGTCTTTGGGAGATATTTATGTGAACGATGCTTTTGGAACGGCGCACAGAGCACACGCTTCGACAACAATTATTGCACAATTTTTTCCAGAACACAAATGCTTCGGAGCCTTATTGGCAAAGGAAATTGAAAGCTTGAATAAGGTTTTGAAAAACAGTGAAAAACCAGTAACTGCAGTTCTTGGAGGTTCGAAAGTATCTTCAAAAATTACGGTTATCGAAAATATATTAGACAAAATTGACCACATGATTATTGGTGGCGGAATGACTTTTACTTTCGTGAAAGCGTTGGGCGGAAAAATTGGAAATTCTATTTGCGAGGACGACAAAATGGAATTGGCTTTAGAGATTTTGAAAATTGCCAAAGAAAAAGGCGTTCAAATTCACATTCCTGTTGATGTTGTTGCTGCCAATGCTTTTTCAAATGACGCGCAAACTCAAATTGTAGATGTTAGAGAAATTCCTGACGGATGGCAAGGTTTAGATGCGGGCCCAAAATCATTGGAAGCTTTCAAAAAAGTAATTATGGATTCAAAAACGATTCTTTGGAACGGTCCTTTGGGGGTTTTTGAATTGCCAACTTTTGCCAACGGAACGATATCTTTAGGGAATTTTATAGCAGAATCAACAGCAAATGGAGCTTTTTCATTAGTTGGTGGAGGCGATTCTGTAGCTGCCGTAAAACAGTTTGGATTGGAGCACAAAATGAGCTATGTTTCTACTGGTGGCGGGGCAATGCTTGAAATGTTAGAAGGAAGAATTTTGCCAGGAGTTGCAGCAATCTTAGATTAAAAGACAGTTTTAACACTAAATTTCGATTTTTTACGTTAATAAATATTAGATTTGTGAAATACGTAATAAATTGAATTGTAGCATTTTGACATTAATATTTATGAATATACGAAATACGACCCTCAGCCTTTTTCTGATTTTATCACTAAATGCCTTTGCTCAAGATCCAATTTGGAATTTGAAAAAGGAAACGAAAAATTCTTATTTAGATTCTATAAAATCGACATTTGTTCACGATAATATTGCCGCTTGCGTGGACAGTTTGTGGATGAAAGAATTGTCGAATTTGGATTTATACAACGACCTTTCTGTTGACATTAAAACCATTAATATTGACGAAAAAGTTGATTTTGAATTGCCAACCGCATTACTGAAATCAAGGCTTGCAGCAATGGATGCGAAATCGCCATTCAATATAGAATACAATCAAGGCCTTGAAAACATCATCAAATCTTTTCTAAAAAACAGAAAAAAATCATTCGAAAGATTGATGGCTATTTCCGAATATTATTTCCCAATGTTTGAAGAAGCAATGGCACGACAAAATGTGCCTTTGGAAATTAAATACTTGGCGGTTGTAGAATCGGCATTGAACCCAAAAGCGGTTTCAAGAGTGGGTGCAACGGGACTTTGGCAATTTATGTTTCAAACCGGAAAACAATACAATTTAGATATAAATACATACGTTGACGACAGAAGCGACCCTTTGAAAGCGAGCGATGCGGCGGCGTTGTATATGTCAAATATGTATAAAATTTTTGGCGATTGGGATTTGGTTTTGGCATCTTATAATTCAGGCCCTGGAAATGTTGCCAAAGCGATTCGCCGTTCTGGAGGACAACAAAATTTCTGGAATATTAGAAAGTATTTACCAAAAGAAACACAAGGTTATGTTCCTGCATTTTTGGCTACAATGTACATTTATGAATTTCACAAAGAACACGGAATTGTTCCCAACCGCGCAATAATTAAGCATTTTGCGACGGATACAATTATGATAAAACAGCAAATTTCTTTCAAGCAAATTTCTGATTTATTAAATATTCCTGTTTCGCAATTGCAATTATTGAATCCTTCCTATAAAAGAGATGTAATTCCTTTTATAGCAGGTGAAAATCATTTCTTGAGATTGCCGAATGATAAAGTCGCAATTTATACTTCCAATGAAGACAAGATTTATGCGTATACGCAATATGAAGCCAGCAAAAGAGAACGACCTTATGAAAACAGAGGAATTGCGGTTCGTGATAGTTTAAATTCGGATTCAGAACGAACAGTTGTTTCTAAAACCAGATTTTACAAAGTGAAGCGTGGCGATAGTTTGAGTGAAATTGCGGGTAAATTTGGCGTTGCAATGTCAGATATTAAAAAATGGAACAGACTTAAAAGCAACAAAGCACCAAAAGGCAGAAATTTGAAGATTTACAGTTATGAAAGTGTGGCTGTTAATCCTAAAAAAGCAGAAGTAAAAGCTGCTGAAACCAAAACAGACACTGCTATTGTTGCTTTAAATACTACTGTTTCAGACAAAAAGTATAAAGAGGAACAAGTAGTCTCATTTGTGAAAACAACGAAAAAATATAAAGTTAGAAAAGGAGATAATTTAGGTTCAATTGCCGCTAAATATGATGTTTCGGTTTCTGATATTAAAGAATGGAACAATCTTAAAAAGAATAAAGTTGCTTCTGGAAAAACCTTGAAAATAATGACAACCGAGAGAGTAGTTTCGAAAGTTAGAAAAGAAATTAAATCGGATAAAAAACTTATTGAAACTAAAGAGGCACTTGCTTCAACTGATGCTAAATCGGATAAAAATTTAACTGTTGAGGTTTCAAAAACTCCAGAATATTATGTAGTTCAAAAAGGCGATAACCTTGGGAATATTGCAAAAAAATACGCTGTTACTATTGAAGATTTAAAACAATGGAATAATTTAGATGATGTAAATGTTCAACTTGGATTCCAACTTAAAATTGCTAATGAAAGTGACAATCCAGATGAACAAGTTGTTGTAAAGAAAGAATATAAAACACAAGAATATGTTGTTCTGAAAGGTGATAACGTTGGAAATATTGCAAAAAAATATAAAGTTTCATCGGATGATATTAAATTATGGAACAATTTAGCTGACAATAATATTCAACTTGGAAGCACAATAATAGTTTCAAAAACTGAAATAGTTGTAACAGAAAAAGCCGCTAAGAAAGACAAAATAGCTTCAAAAACAACTAAAAATCAAGAACATTATTATGTTCAAAAAGGGGATTCACTTTATACAATTGCAAAAAAATATCCCGGAATTACCATTTCAGATATTAAAAAATGGAATGGCATTAGCAGTGAAAATCTTAAACCAGGAATGAAACTAAAAATTAACGGATAATACAATATCTTTACTTAAATTTGGACTTTAATTCATTTAGACACTATGAATAAAGTCCAATTTTTTTTGCTTTTAACGGCGGTATTTTTTCTTTCGTGTAATAACAAAAGAGATACTTCCGCTGAAAAGACTACTGGCGAAATCAACACTATTTCCGTACTTATAGACGATCAATTGTGGAAAGGCGAAATTGGAGACAGCGTTCGAAACAAGTTTGCTTCATCAGTTATTGGACTTCCTCAAGAAGAACCACAATTCACTATAAATCAATATCCTATTAAATTTTTAGAAGGGTTTGTAGTAAATAGCAGAAACAGTATTGTAATTAAAAAAGAAGCTGTAAGTCGCTTTGAAATCAAGAAAAACGAATTTGCATCACCCCAAAATGTGTTTTATATTTCAGGACGAAACACGATAGAAATTATCGATACTATTGAAAAGCATACGTCTGAAATCATTCGAATAATGCGTCAAACAGAAATCACAGAAAACCAAAGAATTAACGATACCGCTCTAATTAAAACCGAGCGAATCAAAAAGAAGTTTAAAATTGCTTTGAACATTCCAAAAGGCTACAATAGTGTCTTGACCCGGAAGAAATTTATATGGTTTAAAAAAGAAATAACTGGCGGAAGTACAAGTGTTTTAATTTACCAAATACCGATTAATACTATCGAAAATCATCACAATTCGAGTGTGATTAAGAATATTATAAAAATGCGGGATTCTATTGGATCGTTGTATATTCACGGAACAGAGCGACATTCAAAAATGATTACCGAGCAAGCCTATTCGCCTTATTTTTTCAACACAAAATTAGATGGAAGAATCACTTATGAAACGAAAGGAACTTGGGAAATGAAAAATGATTTTATGTCGGGACCATTCATAAATTACTGTATTACAGACTATAAAAACCGAAGAATGTTGGTTTTGGAGGGATTTTGTT
>CANINJ010000086.1 GCA_947468985.1 Bacteroidota bacterium | reverse complement strand
GAAGACAATCAATTAGTAGCTGTTTTTTATGTTGATTTTTTTCCAAGAAAAGGGAAACGAAACGGCGCTTGGATGACTTCTTTCAAATCACAATATATAAAGGACGGCATCAACGAAAGACCGCACATTTCGAACGTTTGTAATTTTACAAAACCTACAGAAACAAAACCATCCTTATTAACATTCAACGAAGTAACGACTTTATTTCATGAATTTGGACACGGTTTGCATGGAATGTTGGCGAATACTACTTACCCAAGTTTATCTGGAACCAGCGTATATTGGGATTTTGTAGAATTACCAAGTCAAATTATGGAAAACTGGTGTTACGAGCCCGAAGCATTGGCTTTGTTTGCCTATCATTATCAAACTGGCGAAATAATTCCGATGGAATTAGTGCATAAAATCAAAGAAAGTGCCAGCTTCCTAGAAGGAATGGCAACGATGCGTCAATTGAGTTTTGGATTGTTGGATATGGGTTGGCACGGTCAAGATCCATCCAATATAAAAGACATAAAAACATTTGAAACCGAACAATTTTTAGCAACGCAATTGTATCCTGAAGTCAAAGAAAACGCAATGAGTACTGCTTTTTCTCATATTTTCCAAGGCGGTTATTCTTCTGGATATTACAGTTATAAATGGGCGGAAGTTCTCGATGCAGATGCTTTTGCATATTTCCAAGAAAAAGGAATTTTCAATAAAGAAGTGGCAACAAAATTCAAAGAAAACGTACTTTCTAAAGGCGGAACCGAACATCCAATGATTTTGTACAAACGTTTCAGAGGTCAAGAACCAAAACCAGATGCGCTATTAAAACGTGCTGGATTAATTTAGATATTTGAAACCGAAGTGAAGACTTCGGTTTTTTTATTTCAGTAACAAATAGATTAACAACCAAAAGGTCGGCACACTTTCTACCCATAATGAAGTATAATATTTTGAACGATTTTCATTCGCAAAGAACAGAAATAAAGCAATAATAATGGCAATGACAAAATGCAATAGTAATTCTAAAAATTGAAAGTTGAAATTGCTATTGAAAAAACCCAATCCACAAAAAACAATCAATAAAACAAATCCAAGTACTTTAGTATTCTTAACGCCAATTTGCTGCGGAACGGTTTTCAAATGCGGATCGTCTGTTTTTAAATCTATAATTTCAAAAATTAGAATTAAGGTAAAAATTAATAAAAAGCGTTGCAATGCAATTATACAAAAAGAGTTTTGGAAGGAAATCTCTGAATTTAAAATTGGCAGCATAACCGTAACACCAACCCAACAAATGGCAACAATATAAATTTTTAATCCTGCCCAATTTCTCGCGTTTTTAGTATTTGGAAAAAAGGGGAGTGTGTAAAGAATAGTTAATATTAATAAAAGTGCGGCAATTATTTTTGTGGTGATTTGTAATTTATAATAATAAAAAACTACAAATATTAAAGAGATAAAACTCAAAGTAGCAATAGCTTTCAATTGACTTTTCATTTTGTTTTTATTGGCACGAGCCAAAGCATCAAATTTCACAAAATTATAGCCTACAATGGTTCCGAAAAAAGCAAAATACGCAACTGAATTATCAGTTGCAGTGTTCAACATTAAATAGGTGATTTTAATCAATGCAAAACATGACAAAGCAACGTGAATACTCGAATTAATGTAAAAATTCAATAGTTGTTTTGAAAACTTCATTAAACAAAATTAGTCAAACTGTTAATAAGAATGGCTTTTAGTTGAAAAATTCTTAGAATTTGAGTGCTAATTCAACTTAAATTTTGATAATAATGCATAAATTTGCACTTCTAAAATAACTACACTTTTATTACAATATGAAAACAGATACTTTTGCTTTAAGACACATTGGGCCAAGAGAAAATGACCTTCAACATATGCTGAAAACAATTGGAGCCGAAACGCTTGACCAATTGATTTTAGAAACAATTCCAGGCGACATTCGATTAAAAAATCCTTTAAATTTAGACCCTGCAATGACGGAATATGAATTTTCAAATCATATTACTGCTTTAGGAAATAAAAATAAAATGTTTCAATCTTATATTGGCCTCGGTTACAACCAAGCAATTGTCCCTGCCGTAATCCAAAGAAATATTTTTGAAAACCCAGGATGGTATACAGCTTACACTCCATATCAAGCGGAAATTGCTCAAGGAAGATTGGAAGCCATTTTGAATTTTCAAACTATGGTTATCGAATTAACTGGAATGGAAATTGCTAATGCCTCTTTATTAGATGAAGGAACTGCCGCAGCTGAAGCCATGGCATTATTATTTGATGTTCGTTCCCGTGACCAAAAGAAAAACAATATTTGTAAATTCTTCGTTTCTGAAGAAATTTTACCGCAAACTTTATCAGTATTAAAAACACGTTCTACACCAATTGGAGTAGAATTAGTAATTGGAAACCATGAAACTTTCGATTTTTCATCTGAATTTTTCGGTGCAATTCTCCAATATCCTGGTAAATTCGGACAAGTTTATGATTACGCAGAATTTATTGCTAAAGCTAAAGAAAACGAAATAAAAGTTGCTGTTGCAGCTGATATTTTGAGCTTAGTAAAATTAACTCCTCCAGGAGAAATGGGAGCTGATGTAGTTTTAGGACCTACACAACGTTTTGGAATCCCGCTAGGTTACGGTGGTCCTCATGCTGCTTATTTTGCAACAAAAGACGAGTATAAAAGAAGTATGCCGGGAAGAATTATCGGAGTTACGGTGGACACCAATGGAAATCGTGCTTTGAGAATGGCATTGCAAACTCGCGAACAACATATAAAACGAGATAAAGCGACTTCAAATATTTGTACCGCACAAGTATTATTGTCAGTAATGGCTGGAATGTACAGCGTTTATCACGGCCCAAAAGGATTAAAATATATTGCTAATAAAGTGCATGCTTCAGCAGCAACTTTGGCAAACGAACTAACAAAACTAGGTTTCGAACAAACAAACAAAGCTTTTTTCGACACCATCGTTGTAAAAGCAGATTCAAAAAAAGTAAACGAAATTGCGTTAGAAAACGAAATTAACTTTTACTATATCGATGATAATTCGGTATCTATATCTTTGAATGAAACCACAAGTGTTGCCGATTTGAATAAAATTATTGGTGTTTTCGCTTCTGCAAATGGAAAGCAGGCAACTACAATTCAAGAATTGACTGAAACGAATCATTTTCCTTCAACTTTAAGTAGAACTTCTTCATTTTTACAACATGATGTTTTCAATAAATACCATTCGGAATCAGCAATGATGCGGTATATCAAAATGTTGGAGCGTAAAGATTTATCATTAAACCATTCGATGATTTCCTTAGGTTCTTGTACAATGAAGCTAAATGCAGCAGCCGAAATGTTGCCTTTAAGCAATCCGCAATGGAATAATATTCACCCATTTGTGCCCGTTGACCAAGCTCAAGGATATAAAGAAATGTTGACCAAATTAGAACAACAATTAAATGTGATTACTGGTTTTGCAGGTACTACTTTACAACCAAATTCAGGTGCTCAAGGTGAATATGCAGGACTTATGGTTATTCGTGCCTACCATCACTCTCGTGGTGATCATCACAGAAATATCGCTTTAATTCCATCGTCGGCACACGGAACAAATCCAGCTTCGGCAGCTATGGCAGGAATGAAAGTTATTGTTACAAAAACATTAGAAAACGGAAATATTGACGTGGACGATTTGCGTGAAAAAGCAATTCTTCATAAAGATAATTTATCCTGTTTAATGGTAACGTATCCTTCAACTCACGGTGTTTTTGAAAGTGCAATTAGAGAAATTACGCAATTAATTCACGATAATGGCGGTCAAGTTTATATGGATGGTGCCAATATGAATGCGCAAGTAGGTTTGACAAATCCTGCAACAATTGGCGCAGACGTTTGTCATTTGAATTTACATAAAACATTCGCAATTCCTCACGGTGGCGGAGGCCCTGGTGTCGGTCCGATTTGTGTTGCACCACAATTAGTTCCATTTTTACCATCAAATCCATTAATTTGTACGGGAGGAGAAAACGCTATTACAGCCATTTCTGCAGCGCCTTGGGGATCTGCTTTAGTGTGCTTGATTTCTTATGGATATATCTCAATGTTAGGTGCAGAAGGAGTTACAAATGCTACAAAATATGCGATTCTAAATGCCAATTATATTAAAGAACGTTTAAACGGTCATTACGATACTTTGTATTCTGGTGAAATGGGTCGTGCCGCTCACGAAATGATTTTGGAATGTCGCCCTTTCAAACAAAAAGGTGTTGAAGTTACCGATATTGCAAAACGATTGATGGATTATGGTTTTCATGCGCCTACAGTTTCGTTTCCAGTAGCGGGAACCTTAATGATTGAGCCAACAGAAAGCGAAAATTTAGAAGAATTAGACCGTTTTTGTGATGCAATGATTGCAATCCGAAAAGAAATTGAGGCAAGTACTTTGGAAGATCACGATACCGTTTTGAAAAATGCACCACACACTTTAGCAATGCTAACAACGGACGTTTGGAATTTTCCTTACACTCGTGAAACCGCCGCTTTTCCATTGGATTATATTGCCGAAAATAAATTTTGGCCTACCGTTCGTAGAACAGATGATGCGTATGGCGATAGAAATTTAGTTTGCTCTTGCGCACCAATTGAAGCCTATATGGAAAACTAATAAAAGTAATGGTTAGATTTTTGAGTGTTACACTTAAATTTATTACCTATTTTTACTTTATAATTGTATAAAATTTAAAAAAATATTTTCTAATTTTCAAATATAAAATATCATGGTAAAAGGATTCTTTCATGTACCAAAAGCGGTTAACGAACCTGTAAAATCGTATGCGCCAAATTCGCCTGAAAAACTAGCAGTTCTTGCAGCTTACAAAGAAATGTGGAATTCAAAAATTGATGTTCCATTGTATATCGGAAGTGAAAAAATTAGAACCGGAAATACAAGAAATATTTCTGCTCCACACGATCACAAACATATCGTTGGTACGTATCATTTAGCAGAAAAATCTCATATTGAAAAAGCCATTGCCAACGCATTAGAATCTAAAAAAATATGGGCAAATATGGCTTGGGAACAGCGAGCAGCTATTTTCTTAAAAGCCGCTGAATTAATCGCAGGTCCTTACCGAGCAAGAATTAATGCCGCAACAATGATTGCGCAATCTAAAAATGTTTTTCAAGCAGAAATAGATGCATCTTGCGAATTAATTGACTTTCTTCGTTATAATGTGGAGTTTATGACGCAAATTTATAACGACCAACCAAAATCAGATTCTACTGTTTGGAATAGATTAGAATACCGTCCTTTAGAAGGATTTGTATATGCAATTACGCCTTTTAATTTTACTGCAATTGCGGCAAATTTACCTGCAAGCGCAGCTATGATGGGAAATGTTGTGATTTGGAAACCAAGCGACAGTCAAGTATTTTCTGCAAAAATTATCATCGATATTTTCAAAGAAGCGGGAGTTCCAGACGGAGTTATCAACGTTGTTTTTGGCGATGCTGAAATGATTACCAATACTGTTCTTGCAAGTCGCGATTTTGCGGGTGTTCATTTCACAGGATCAACTCACGTTTTCAAAGACATTTGGGCGAAAATTGGAACTAACATTCACCATTATAAAACTTACCCAAGAATTGTGGGAGAAACAGGCGGAAAAGATTTTGTTGTTGCGCATCCAAGTGCCAATGTAAAACAAGTTGCAACAGGAATTGTTCGTGGTGCATTTGAATTTCAAGGGCAAAAATGTTCCGCAGCTTCAAGAGCTTATGTGCCTCAAAGTTTGTGGCCAGCAGTAAAACAACAATTAATCACCGATGTAAAATCGATGAAAATGGGTTCCCCAGAAGATTTTGGAAATTTCATTACCGCGGTTATTCACGAAGGTTCTTTTGACAAATTAGTAGGATTCATCGAGCAAGCAAAAAAAGACACCGATGCTGAAATTATCGTTGGTGGAAATTACAATAAATCAGTGGGTTATTTTATTGAGCCAACAATTATTGTTACAACAAATCCGAAATATGCTACAATGGAAACCGAATTGTTTGGACCTGTTATGACCATTTATGTATATGAAGATGCTGCTTGGGAAACTACATTACAATTGGTTGATGAAACTTCAGAATATGCCTTAACAGGAGCTATTTTCAGTCAAGACCGTTATGCTATTGAGCAAGCAACAATTGCTTTGCAAAATGCTGCCGGAAATTTTTATGTAAATGATAAACCAACGGGAGCAGTTGTAGGAATGCAGCCTTTTGGAGGCGCAAGAGCTTCAGGAACGAATGACAAAGCGGGTTCGGCGTTGAACTTGTTGCGTTGGGCTTCACCTAGAACTATCAAAGAAACATTTGTTACACCGGAAGATTACAGATACCCATTTTTGGGCGAATAAAGTGATTTTAGATTTAAGAAATAAGATTTAAGAATAAAAAACCACACGCAATTAAATTATTTGATTACTTAATTTTTGGATGGTTAGCCCAGACGGAAATGTAAACCCCGCAGTTCAAAAAATCTTTTTTTCTATTGTGTTTTCAAAGCGACCAAAGGAAGCTCTTGAAAACACAATAGAAAAAAAGATTTTTTGAACTGCGGGGTTGTAATGAACTGCTGGAAATAGCTTCAAATTAATTTAATGCAAATGGAGCACTTAATCGAAATGTTGGGACTACAACTTTGAAGTTTTTTGTAGAAGTGAAATTTACCATATTGAAATGTCCTTGCATTGCGCCAAATGGCGATGTTAGCAAGCATCCAGAGCTGTATGTGTGTGATTCCCCAGGTTTTAAAACTGGTTTTTTCCCGATAATTCCTTCGCCATCTACGATTTCTGTTTCTTGTAGGGAATCGGAAATTTCCCAGTGGCGGCTCATTAATTGCACGGAATCTTTGCTGTGATTTTCGATTGTAATTTGGTAGCTAAAGGCAAATTGAATCTTGTAGTTTTTGAAGTAAGTACCTTCAAAACTAGTAGAAACTGAAATTTTTATACCTCTTGTGATTTGCGATACCATACCTAATTTACGCTGAATTTATGTAAAATTACAAAAAATAGTCCTTGAAACAACATATTGGTTAAAAATAAATTAGTTTGTAATATCCTGAGAATTTGCAACTCCTTTTCCGATAATTCGGTCGTAGCGTTGGTTGTTTTCACGGTAGTAGATTATTGCAAAATAATTGTTTTCAGTTTGATAATAATTGCCATCAATTGCGTTTTCGTAGTCAATATTTTTCTTTGCATCGGCAACAACATATTGATAATTTGTGAAGCCTTGTTTGATCATAAGTGCTTTTTCGTAGATGCCTTTTGCTTCATTATACTCCATTTTATTTTCTTCTGAAAGAGCATAATTATTGAACATTCCATTCACATAAATTCCTTTTTTTTCATAATAAGCTGGAGCTGATAACGTGAAAAACACCCAAGAATAGTCGGCTTCAATTTCGTTATTGGCGGCTCCGATATTTCGAATTATAAAATTCCCATTGGTGTCTGGATTATAGGTATAAGTATTGTTTGCCCGAGCATTATTTTGATATAAGTGAGCATTGTAAACACCATTATTGGAGTCAACTCTTCCTACATAATTATTTGCCGCACGAATGTCTTTGTTTTCAAAATAAAGAAATTCGTTTCCTGCCCAAAATTGTGTTTCGGAGTCGTATTTATAAATCAAATCGTTGCCAATGGTGTACATCGGTTTTATATTGGTAATTGCTTCATTGAATTTTCCGTTTT
>CANINJ010000085.1 GCA_947468985.1 Bacteroidota bacterium | reverse complement strand
TGGCGAACACGCTCAAGCCAAATTAGTTCGGGTTTTGCAAGGCGAAGTTTTAGACGTTGTGGTGGATATTAGACCTGATTCTAAGACGTTTGGAGAATATGTTTCTGTTTTACTCACAGGAGAAAATCAAACTCAATTTTTCGTTCCAAGAGGTTTTGCACACGGATTTTTAGTGTTGAGCGATACCGCAACTTTTTTCTATAAATGCGATAATTTTTATAATAAAGAAAGCGAAGGCGGAATTATTTATAATGATAAATCGGTAAATATCGATTGGCAATTCGCAACTGAAAATCTAATAATTTCAGAGAAAGATTTGATATTACCAACAATAGAAAACGCCAAAAAAGTATGGTAGTTTTAGTAACTGGCGCCAACGGACAATTGGGACAAGCCATTCAGTTTGTTGCTGGAAATTATCCAAATATTCGTTTCGTTTTCTGTTCTTCTTCGGATTTAGACATTACCAATAAAGAAAATTGTGATTCTGTTTTTAATAAAGAAAAACCTGATTTTTGTATTAATGCCGCTGCTTATACTGCAGTTGATAAAGCAGAATCAGAGCCAGAACAAGCTCATTTAATAAATTGTATAGGAGCAAAAAATTTAGCAGAAGCTTGTAAAAATTTCAATGCAAAATTAATTCATATTTCTACAGATTTTGTTTTTGATGGTTCAAAAAATTCGCCTTACAATGAAACTGATTTACCCAATCCAAAAGGAGTTTACGGACAAACAAAATTAGACGGTGAAATAGCAATTCAAGAAGTATTTGACACTTATTTTATCATAAGAACGTCTTGGGTTTATTCGCAATTTGGCAATAACTTTATGAAAACAATGTTGCGATTGGCATTCGAAAGAACGTCGCTGAGTATTGTAAATGACCAAATAGGAACGCCTACAAATGCGGTTGATTTAGCAAATGCTATTTTGAAAATAGTTGAAAGCAAAACAAATAATCAATACGGTATTTACAATTTTAGCAATGAAGGGCAATGCAGCTGGTTTGATTTTGCAAAGAAAATATTTGAAATTAATCAAGTCAAAATTGATGTAACACCCATTCCAACAACCCAATTTCCAACACCTGCAGAAAGACCAAAATACAGCGTTTTAGATAAAACGAAGATTAAAAACACTTTTGGAATTGAAATAAAAACCTGGGAACAATCCATAGAAATATATAAATAAAACGGAGGAAACAATTACGAATCCCCCGTTTTAGTCAATCTAAATTGCGTTTATTGTTTAATTATTCTGTGCGTTTCTTTTTTGCCATTGGACAATAATTGAAGAAAATAAACCCCTTTTGAGAATTCCCCTAAATCAATTTGAGCATTTTGCAAACGTTGATTTTTGATTAACTTTCCTTCCATTGTATAAATAGAATACGTAGCCACCTCTTTAATTCCTGTGATATTAATTACATCTGAAAAAGGATTTGGGAAGATTTTATATTTAGATACGCTATCTTCGGTTACTTGCAACGGCAACTGAAGTCCATCAACAGCGACATTATTAAAAGTTACTCTATTTCCAGTATCTAAAGTCATGTTTGGACCCGTAAACCGCAAGCGCACTTTGAAATTTATATTGTCATTTGCAGATAAAATAGGCGTGAAATCTATTTGAAATAATTGATATGCACTTGAAAGTGGCAAAGAAGTTGCAGATAATCCTGACGTTTGCCAAACTGGAGTTCCTGAATTTATGGCATAATCAACAGATAATCCGGTTACTCCCGCAAGTTCATTCATCGCAGCAAATGACAAAATAATGTTTTTGAAACCTGAAGTTGAGATATTAAAAATCATCAAATTTTCAAGTGAACCGCTTTGAAACATTTGTTTGATTTGCAAACCTTTCATTAGAGCTGCATCGTAAGGCAAATTACTATTTGTAGCTGGACGATAATTTATATTTGTTGGACTATTTCTTCTTTCCATTGAAGCTTTATTTCTATTTACATTTCCAACAGGAAAAGGATAGCCTACAAGACAAGATTGGTATTGAATAGAAGCTCCTGAACCAATTTGATAGGTAGAATTTAAGGTTTCTAACGGAACATTATTGGCTATAGCCCCATTCATATACCAAAAATAGATTGGTACATTTGCTTCGAAAGTGCTATCAGGAATAAAATGTGCAACTACAGAAAAATCGGTATTTGGAGTAATCGTAATTTCCGTATTGGTACTCGTTGATGCCCCACTCCAGTAACTGAAAACGAATCCTGGTTTTGCAATAGCCTTTAATTTTACTGGAATTCCATTGAAATATATTCCCGTCCAAGGATATGGATTTCCGATTATTCCTGGCGTGCCGTCAATAATTTCAATTGTATTCATTTTTATATAGCCGTGATTTGCATTGGTAACATCCAGATTTGCATTTATATTTGAAGAAATTTCAAATTTCAAACGAATGTGATCTCTTTGAAATGTTGGTCTTGCAGCAGCAAAATCTTTCTGCCAATTTAGGTATGATTCCCACTCGGATAAATTTTCTGGCACGCTCCATCGAGAAATTTCTTCAGGCATTTCAGGTGCAATCACTGTTTTTAATTCGTCAATTTTAGAAATAATTCTGGAAGACAAGAACGAAGTATTCATCAAATCGGCAAATCGGTTGATAAAGTCAATTTTAAAAGTCTCGTTTTCTAATAATTTTCTTAGAATCAATGTCGCCCATTCTGGATTTACATCGGTGGTGTTAATCGATGTTGCAATTGCCAATGAATTCCCATTAAAATCATTCGTTCCAAACGAAAATGAAGCGTCCATATCGTGCAAAAGCCATCGCCATCTACCATCCAATCCGTAAGCAGCATTTGGTTCATACGAACTTGTTTTATTTCTCCAATATTGCACATTGTTATTTGGGAAATCCGCATTTTGAAAGAAGATATTAGCAATGAAAAAATCACTAAAACTTTCAGGATCAAGTTGTGTTTTTATGTAATTATAATTGGATTCCGAAGCCATAGAATTGGACTCTAAATAATTTGTCATTGCAGTATAATGAACTTCATCGCCTTCTTTAATATCCGCACTATTTTCTAATAAATCAACCGAATTAGTATTGTAAACCCGTTGGAAATAATTATTATCGTAGCGTTCTCGGATATTTAATATTCCGAAATATTCTCCATTTACAAATGAAATTGTTGGCTGATATGCTTCCGATTCTACGTTCAATGATTTACATAAAGAATGCGCCATTGCATCCCTAAATTTAGTATGACGGAAATCCCATCCAGAGTTGGAAAGCGTTAATCTGTCGTAACTTGTATAAGGCAAATCTGGAAAAAAATTATAATCCATTGTTCCATCGCCATATTCAGATCGTGCATAAACGGTTAACGATTTTTTTTCATATCTTCTGGTAGAACCGCCACGGATTTTCAAACCAATATCTTGATTAATTACTTCGGAACCATTAACAAAATAGCACATATTTCCGATTCTTTCATCGTTTTCTTCCCAATAATAATTTCCAGCTTTACTTGCCCTTGCCACTCCGTTTGGGTTTGCAATTCGCCAATCATCGAAGACTTTTCCAGCCACATATATTCCGTTTTCATAGCCATAAAAACGGTCTTCATTGATGCTTAATGAAACGACGGGCAATGAAAATCTGGAACTTCCTTGAGGTGTAATAAAATAGTTTTTAGTGCTAATTTTACTACTAATAAAACCCGGTTTCACAACTTTTGCTCTAACAATTGTTCCTTTAAAAATGGGATTATCAGGAATATAATAGGAAGGATCATAATCATACGTTGAAGAAATTGCTGAGACTTTATTGGGCTGGGAACTTCTATCGGTGATATTAATTGGATTGGTATATTGATACGTTTGAAAACTATTGTTTAAAAGCTCCCCGAAGTGCTGCTCTGGCAATTCAGGATATTGATTTTTATAAGTATATGTTGTTCCATTCAAATTATTTTCAGTTGGTTCCGAGCCGTCAAGCGTATAAAATATAGTCGAATCGGCATCTGTTGATGAAACTATTAAATCAAAATCAGAAGTATAAAAACCTCCGTTTTGAGAAAATCCAGGCGGATTCAATACCCCAGAATATCCTTGAGAAGTGTTTTCGGTTGTGGGGGTAATTGTTTGAAAAAAAACAAAATTTCCAGTTCCATTTGGACTTCTACCATAGGAAATATCGGTGGGAATTATTGTTGCGGGAACAACATCTAAAATATCACCCGAGAAATTACTCAAAGTAATACTTTCTCCAGAAGAACTAATTTTATAATTGGTATGCAAAGGATTTCCAGGAGTTGTTCTATTCTTGTCGGATGCCCAAATTAAAAGATATTGACCCGCTCCAATTGTAACATTTGGAAAGACCCATTTATTCAAAATAGTAGCATCGTCTGACAATCCAAAACCAGATAGATTTATGGCAACACTTCCTTTATTAAATAATTCTATCCAATCTTGTGGCGTTCCGTCTTCATCGGTGTTGGAAGCGATATTGGAAGTTAAAATCTCATTAATAACTAAATTTTGTGCTGATACAGGCTGCGTGTATAGAAATATTGAAAAGAAAATTAGCGCGAATATATTTTTCATTTGTAGTTGACTTTTAGATTAGTAGTTTATTTATTGATAAGAGACAGACCTTATTTCGCTTCAAAAAAAACAATTATTTCTAAAGTTTTAAAAACAAAAAACGAAGGAAACGATTGTTAAACCTCCGTTTTTTGATATTTTTTATGGCGTTTAATTTTTAATGATTTTATGCGTTTCTTTTTTCCCTTCGGATGCTATTTGAAGTAAATACATTCCTTTTGATAGATCACTTAATTGGATTTGAGCATTTTGAACAATTCCTTTTTTTAATAATTTTCCATCAATAGTATAAATAGTATATTCAGAATAATTATTTATACCAACAATATTGATTGTATCCGAAAATGGATTTGGGTAGCTTTTGAATTTCACAGTATTATTTTCATCCACTATCAAAGGAAGTTGAACTCCATCTACAGAAATATTGTTGAAAGTGACTCTATTTCCTGCATCCAAAGTTAAATCTGGACCTGTAAATCGCAAACGAATTTTAAAATCGGCATTGTTATTTGCAGCAGCAATTGCGGAACAATCTATTTGATACAATTGATAGGCGCTAAAAAGCGGTAACGATGTTGCTGATAATCCTGATGTTAGCCAGATGGGAGTTCCTGAATTTACAGAATAATCGATAGAAATTCCGTTAATTCCCGCTAATTCATTCATAGCTGCAAATGATAGTTTTATGTTTTTAAAACCCGTTGTTGACAAATTGAAAATCATTAAGTTTTCGAGTCCGCCGTTTTGAAAAAACTGTTTTATTTGCAAGCCTTTCATCAACGCTACGTTATAGGCAAGATTATTGTTTGCCGCAGGATTATAATTGATATTTGTTGGACTATTTCTTCTTTCCATTGAAGCCTTATTTCTATTGCTATTTCCAACAGGGAAAGGGTATCCCGCAAGGCAAGATTTATATTGGATGAAAGCATTTGACCCTAAATGATACGTAGAATTAAGCGTTTCTAATGGAACGTTATTTGCAATAAGTCCATCCATATACCAGTAATATATCGGCACGCTGACTTCATAAGTTGCATCTGGAATAAAATTGGCGGTAATCGAAAAGTCAGCTGTTGGAGTAACTGTAATTTCTGGATTAGTGCTTATTGACGCGCCACTCCAACCACTAAAAATAAATCCAGGCTTTGCAATTGCTTTCAATTTTACAGGAATTCCATTGAAATATATTCCTGTCCACGGATATGGATTACTTACAATTCCTGGCGTTCCTTCTGTAATTGCAATCGTGTTCATTTTGATATATCCGTGATTTGTATTGGAAACATTCAAAGTTGCATTGATATTCGATGTAATTCCAAATTGCAATCGAATATGATCTCTTTGAATTGCAGGTCTTGCATTCGCAAAATTGTTTTGAGTAGTTAAAAAATAATTCCAATCGCCATTATCAACTGGCACAGACCATCTTGCAGATTGTTCGGAAACTTCGGGAGCAAGAACTGTTTTCATTTCATTGATTTTGGTAATAATTCTTGAAGATAAAAAGGAAGTGTTTAACAAGTCGGCGAAACGATTTATAAAATCAATTTTAAAATCATTGTTTTCTAACATTTTACGAAATAACAATGTTGACCAAGCAGGATTTGGATAACTTAATCCGATTGGATCCGTTGCCATTGCTAAATTGTTAGTATCAAAATTTGGATTGCCTATCGAAAAAGTATCGTCCATATCGTGAGCCAACCATCTCCATCTTCCGTCATTTCCATAAGGTGCATTCGGTTCATAATTTGCAGTTTTTTTTCTCCAATATAAAATGTTATTCATCGGCCAATCTCCATTTCCAAAGAAAATATTAGATATAAAATAATCAGTAAAATTTTCAGGATCAAGACGTGTTTTTATATAATCATAATTTGTAGGTAATGCTAAAGAGTTGTTTGTAACGTAATTTATCATATCTAAATAATTGGAATTATCGACTCCTTCAAGAATAATATATTGTTCTTCAAGTAGTTCAATTTCTGATGTTGGAATATTGAAAACTCTCTTGAAATACTGGCTGTCAATTTTATCTCTGGCACTTAAAATCCCCCAATATTCTCCATTTATAAAAGTAATAACGGGCTGATACCCTTTTGTTACAACATTTAATGATTTCATTAATTCCTGACATAATGCATCTCGAAACATAGTTTGGTCAAAATCATTTCCTGAGTTATGAAGCACCAAATCAGAGTAACTATCAAACGGTTTGTCATTAAAAAAGGGATAACTCAAAGAATTATCGCCATAAATTGATTTTGCACTAATGTTTAATGATTTATTTTGGGCAGTTCGAGACGAACCTCCGTGAACCCGAAGACCAATATTTTGATTTAGAACATTTACTCCGTTTACAAAATAATTCATATTAGCAATTCTTTCATTTGCAATACCAAATCGAAAAAAATTTGCCGAATCACCACTTGTTGGGGGTTCTAAAGTTGGATTTGCAGTTCTCCAAGTATCAAAGTCAACTCCCGCAACTAAAATTCCATTATTGTAATCAAACAGTTTATTTTCTGGGATGCTTAAAGATAAAACAGGGAGTGTAAAGCGGTTGTTTCCTTGCGGAGAAATAAAATAATTTTTGGTTTCGATAGTGCTAGACAAAGCGCCTGGTTTTATTAATTTGGCTCTTACAACCGTTCCTTTAAATATTGGATTTGCTGGTATATAAGTTGGATTAAAACTATATGTGGTCGAAATAGACGCTATTTTATTGGCTAAAGCCGAACGATCAATAATTGGAATTGGTGTCGAATATTGCAAGGTTTGATAACTTTTTTGCAATAATGGACCCGTTAAATTACCTGGAAATTCGGGATACTGATTTTTATAATTATACGTTGTACCGCTAAGATTATTTTCATCAGGATCTGAGCCGTCAAGCGTATATAAAACAGTTGTTCCAGGAATGGTTGCCGTTAATGATAAGTCGAAACCAGTTGTAAAAAAGCCGCTGTTTTGAGAAAATGTTGGCGGTGTTAACAATTCCGCAAAGCCAACAGTGGAATTCACAGCATTAGGTGTAATAGCTTGAAAAAATACAAACGCACCTGAGCCATTGGGTAATCTTCCATAAGAAATATCAGATTGCATCGGAACAGATGGAACGGTATCAACGGTGGTTCCAGCAGGATTTGTTAATAGAACAGCATTTCCAGCCACAGATAATTTAAAGTTGGTG
>CANINJ010000084.1 GCA_947468985.1 Bacteroidota bacterium | reverse complement strand
AGTAGAGGTATTAACCAATTAGAAAATGAATACAAATTATTACGCAATTTTAATGGCAGGTGGCGTTGGATCGAGATTTTGGCCAGTGAGCACCACGGAATTTCCAAAACAATTTCACGACATGTTGGGTTCTGGAGATACCTTAATCCAAAAAACATTTAGCCGATTATCAAAATTAATTCCCGTTGAAAATATTTATATTCTAACCAACGAAAGATATAACGACTTGGTTTTAGAGCAATTGCCAATGGTGAAACAAGCGCAAGTTTTGCTTGAACCAGCAATGCGAAATACAGCGCCTTGTATTTTATATGCTTCTTTAAAAATCCAAAAAATAAATCCAAATGCAGTTATGGTGGTTGCGCCAAGCGACCATTGGATTGAAGATGAAGTTACCTTTTCGGATAATTTGAAACAGTGTTTTGATTTTTGTTCCAATGAAGATGCATTGATGACTTTAGGGATAAAACCTACGTTTCCAAATACAGGTTTTGGCTATATCGAATATGATAAATCAGATGAAAATCCTATAAAAACAGTAAGTCAATTCAGAGAAAAACCAGATTATGAAACTGCAAAATCATTTCTTACAAGTGGAAATTTTTTATGGAACGGTGGAATATTTATCTGGTCAGTAAAATCTATTTTAGATGCATTTGAAAAATTTCAACCTCAAATGAATGGCTTGTTCTTGAAAGGTATAGGAAGTTTTAATACCAATTCAGAAACTACTTTTATTAATGAAAATTATGCCGATTCAGAAAACGTTTCTATAGATTATGCTATATTAGAAAAAGCCAAAAACGTATATGTTTTGCCCGCAACTTTCGATTGGAATGACCTTGGAACTTGGGGTTCACTACACGAAAAATTAGATAAAGACGAAAATAATAATGCCGTTGTAAATGCAACTGTTTTATTAAAAAACTCATCTAGTAATATTATCAGTACATCAAAAGATAAATTGGTAATTATTGATGGTTTGGAAGATTTTATCGTCGTTGATAAAGACAATGTTTTGCTCATTTATCCAAAATCTAAAGAGCAAGAAATTAAAGGAATTGTTGCAAGTTTAAAAGTTTAAATTATAAAAGAGGCGAAAATTAAATCTAATTTTCGCCTTTATTTATCCTATTAAATAGGCTTCTCGAACTTTTTTAAATAGATTGGAAGAATATACAAAATCAACAATTGCTTCATTATCCGTTCTAAAAATCTCTTCTTTAGTTCCTTCCCACTCTTTTAAACCGTTTTTTAGAAAGATTATTTTCTCACCAATTTCCATAACAGAATTCATATCGTGAGTATTTATTACGGTTGTAATATTGTATTCTTCCGTAATTTCTTTGATAAGATTGTCAATTAAAATAGCTGTGTTTGGATCTAATCCAGAATTGGGTTCGTCACAAAATAAATACATAGGATTATTTACTATCGCTCTTGCAATGGCAACCCGTTTTTGCATTCCTCCTGAAATTTCAGCAGGGAATTTTGTGTGTGCATCTACTAAATTCACTCTTTTCAAAACAAAATCTACACGATCTTGAATTTCAGATTTTGAATTGTTGGTAAACATTTTCAATGGAAATCCAACATTTTCAGCCACAGTCATTGAATCAAAAAGTGCACTTCCTTGAAATACCATTCCAATTTCAGTCCTTAACTCTCTTTTTTCATCTGCGGATAATTGAGAATAAATTCTGCCATCAAATGAAATTGTTCCAACTTCCGGCGTATGAATTCCAAGTAAACTTTTAAGCAAAACTGTCTTTCCAGAACCACTTTGTCCGATAATTAAATTTGTTTTACCAGTTTCAAAAGTCGTTGAAATTCCTTTCAATACTTTACTTTCACTAAATGACTTTTCGATGTTTTTTATTTCTATCATTATGTCAAAAGAAGTTGAGTTAATATATAATTTACCGCAATAATTGTAACCGATGCCCAAACAAATGAGACGGTACTTGCTTTACCAACTTCGAGTGCGCCACCTTTCATATAATAACCGTGAAAAGAGGGAATTGTTGCTAAAATTAATCCAAATAAAAAGGTTTTTATAAATGCGTACGCAATATGAAACGGAATAAATTGTTGTTGCAAACCAGAAACAAAATCAGATTCACTCCCAAAACCGCCATAAACAGCAGCTAAATATCCCCCAAAAATACCTATAAACATCGCAATACCAATCAAAAAAGGATACAACAACAAAGCCATTAATTTAGGGAAAACCAAATAATTTAAGGAGTTTACACCCATTACCTCTAACGCATCTATTTGTTCCGTAACACGCATTGTACCGATACTTGAAGTTATAAATGAACCCATTTTTCCAGCCATAACAACTGAAATAAAAGTAGGGGCAAATTCTAATATTACAGATTGTCTTGTTGCAAACCCAATTAGATACTTAGGTATTAAGGGATTGGTCAAATTTAATGCTGTTTGAATAGCAACAACACCGCCAACAAAGAACGAAATGAACGCTACAATTCCAAGTGAACCGATAATTAAATCATCAATTTCCTTGAAAATAAGAATTCTCATAACCGACCATTTTGTTGGTTTTTTGAAAATTTCTCTCCACATTATAAAGTACCTTCCGATTTGCGATAAATAGCGAATGAGCATCATAATTTAAATATATAGGCGAAATTAGTTATAAGTTGTGAGTTTTGAATTATGAGTTGGGTTTATTTTAATAAAAACAAAAAATAAATCAAAAATTAAATAACTTTGCTTTCATTTTATTCCACCGATAATTTCTAATAAATTTGGCTTGTTCATCAGATACCAAAAGTGATTTTTTACATAATTTGGCTTTAAAAAAACCTTGAATATAATCAAAAAATAAAAGTGGTTTCCTTTTCATAATTGCCAATTTAGCAGAAGCTATTGCAGTAATTACAAAACCATATCCTAAAGAATAAAAAGCTTCCCCTTGCTTGAATCTAGCATTTTTATTGTAGTTCGCACCAGTTGGTTTCAAGTGTTTTACTTTCAAACTAGCATCGGTTACTACTTTCCATCCATAGAATTTACATAACAATTCATCTACAGTATCCCAACCCATTGCTGGTTTTAAATTCCCTATTTGTAAAAAATATTCTTTACGATAAGCTTTAAAAGCACCACGAATATGATCTTTATCGGTTAAATTCTCTAAAATCCATTGCCCGTTTTTTTCAATATAGGCAAAACCGCCAGCCATTCCGATTTTGTCATCTTTCTTGAAATGATTTAGAATAGTTTCAAAATAATTGTCAGGTAAAATCAAATCGGCGTCTAATTTTACAATAATATCATAATCACCATCAATAGTTTCAAATCCCTTATGAAAGGCCTGAATAACTTTGCTTCCTGGCAAATGAATTGCTTCTGAAGTTTTATTTACTAATGAAATATAGTCGTGAGCATTACTAAATTCAGTAACAATAGAAGCCGTTGCATCTGTTGAATTGTCATTGACAACCACCACTTTTGATGGCAATATAGTTTGAGAAGCAATAGAATTTAATGTCAATGCAATAAAATCAGCTTCGTTGTGCGCAGGAATAATAATGTAATATTTCATTTTTTTTCAAAGTCTACTGCAAATATCATTATTTTTGTACTGAATAAAAAAAATACTTTCGATTGGAAAAGAAAATAACGGTTGTTATTGTTACTTATAATGGAGAAATTTGGATTAAAAAGAACATCAATTCTTTATTAAAATCCAATTACCCAATTGATATTATCGTCATTGATAATGCCTCAACCGACCAATCTATTAAACTTTTAAAGGAATACAAAAACATTCAACTAATTCAAAATAAAAATAATTTGGGTTTTGGCAAAGCCAATAATATTGGAATTGATATTGCAATAAAAAATGGTGCGGATGCTGTTTTTTTATTAAACCAAGACACTTGGGTTTTTGAAAATACAATTATAACCTTAGCCGAAAAATTATTTGAAAACCCAGATTTAGGAATTGTAAGTCCGATGCATTATTCCGCTGACGAAACCATTTTAGACAGTAGTTTCATCACTTATTACAATAAAAATGAAATAGAAATCGACTCGAATTCTATTAGAATAGTTCCATTTGTAAATGCAGCAGCTTGGCTGGTATCAAAAGAGTGTTTACAAAAAGTAGGTTATTTTGAACACATTTTTAATCATTATGGAGAAGATCGGAATTTTTGTGACCGATTACAGTATCATAAATTCAAAATTGGAATTGTTAAAAATGCTGCGATTTGTCACGATAGAATTATTAGATTAAATAGTAATAAAATCATATTACAATCACAGTATTTGGTTTTAATTCAGATTATAAATTGCAATAATTCTTTATTTATAGCGCTATTGCTAGGATTAAAATCTGTTTTTGGATTACCAAAATTTCATTTTAAAACTCAAGGCTTACTTAAATCTATTTATCTCTTATATAAACTGAAACTCTATTATTTTAGATTACTTTTGGATATTAAAACGATTAAACAAATTCGATTTAACTCAAAGACAGGAATAAATGGAATTTACACCCAGTAATTATGCAAAATAAAGCAACACACAAACAAGCTTTTTTCTTTACCATAATTAATTATGTGGGAATCTTAATAGGTATCGTTTCTACACTTTTTATCTATCCAAAAAACAAAGAAATGCTTGGAGTTTTTAGATATGTAGAATCTTTAGCTCAAATTTTGTTTCCAATAATGCTCTTGGGAGCATCTCAAGCTTTAATAAAATTCGGCCCAAAATTAGACAATAAACAAGAAAAACAGTTGTTTAATTATAGCGTTTTATCTGTTATTGCAATGAGTTTGCTTTTGTTAACTTCAATCGGATTATTTTCATTTTTTCCAGCATTGAAAGGGTTTAAGTATATTTATTTAGCATTTCCAATTGCATTTTCCTTTGCTTTTATAGATTTATTTAAAAAGCAAGCTACAATTATTCAGAAAATTGCAGTCCCAACTTTTTTTGATAATATAATTCCTAAAATAGCCTTGCCAATAGTTTTTTTGATGGTTTTAAACAACTTCTATTCAACTGATGATGCATTGCTTTTTTACATTATTTCATATGGTTTGATTGCTTTATTTATAGCAATTTATCTTTTTTATTATTTCAAACCTGAATTCAATTTAAATTTCAAATCGCTATTTACAGAAATTAGCAAAACAGAAATGTATCGCTTTTCATTATTCGCTTTTGCGGGAAGTTTAGGTTCTGTATTTGCGTTTAGAATTGATTCTATAATGATTCCAAAATTCCTTTCGATGGAAGACAACGGGACCTTTAGCATTGGAGTAACATTGGCTTCGGCACTTGCGGTTCCTGCAACAGGAATTTTTATTTTATACGCCCCAATTATATCCAATTACATAAAAAATAACGCCATTGCCGAACTTGATTTAAAGTACAAAGAGATATCAAAATTACTTTTTTTCATTGGCGCACTTCTTTACAGTTGCATATTTCTAGGAATTGAAAACTTGTTTTTATTATTGCCAACACATGAGAATTTAATGGCATCCATTCCTGTAATTTTGATTCTAGGATTCAATGTTTTAGTGAATATGGGAACTGGATTTAATGGAGAAATTATTACGTATTCAAAATATTATAGGTTTAATCTGATTGCAATTGGGGTCTTAATTCTATTAAATGTTTCGCTAAATATTATTTTTATAAAAGTATTTCATTATGGAATTGAAGGCGTTGCCGTTGCTTCATTAATCGCAATGTTGCTCTTTAATTTTTCCAAACTACTATTTATATATCAAAAATTCAGAATACTACCCTTTGATAAATCCTATTTAAAATTGATTTTAGTTTTTAGTCTTGTACTTTTTATAAGCTTTTATTTACCGGATTTTGAAAACAATTTATGGAATTTAATTTACAAAACAATGTTCTGTTTGTCAATGAATCTAATGCTTATTTACAAACTTAAATTGGTGTTTTCTTATAATTTTTGGATAGAAAAAACGATGTTGAAACTCAAGTTCTAATACCTATAAACGAAGGCGTTAATATTCATTCCTGCTCCAACAGAAGCAAAAAGTAACACATCGCCCTTTTTAATTTCTTGATTTTCAAGTTTTCCGTTTACCAATAAATCAAACAAGGTTGGAATTGTTGCCACACTACTATTTCCTAAAAAATTAATACTCATAGGCATAATTCCTTGAGGTGCTTTTTGGTCATATAATTTATAAAAACGATTGATTATTGCTTCGTCCATTTTTTCATTTGCTTGATGGATAAGAATTTTTTTAACATCCTCAATAGCAACCCCACTTTTCTCCAAGCAACTTTTCATTGCTGTTGGCACATGGTTAAGAGCAAATTCATATATTTTTCGACCGTGCATTTTTATGTAACCTACATCGGGATTCAATTTTGAGTTGAAAGATTTTCCAAAAAAGAGATAATCTTTTTCGCTGAAAGTATAAGAAGCACTTTCGTGAGATAGCATTCCGCCATTTTCATTTGTAATTTCAACAATTGTTGCACCAGCTCCATCTGCGTAAATCATTGAGTCTCTATCGTGTGGATCTACAACACGTGACAATGATTCCGCGCCAATAACCAAGCATTTTTTAGCCATTCCCGATTTTATCAAAGCATATGCCTGAAGCATTCCTTCAATCCAACCTGGACAACCGAAAAGTATATCGAAAGCAACACATTTTGGATTTTGAATTTGCAATTTATGCTTTACACGTGCAGCTAAACAAGGAACTGCATCCGATTGAATGGTACCGCATTTAATATCACCAAAATTATGTGCAACAATAATATAATCTAATGTTTCCGAATCAATTCCTGAGTTTTTAATTGCTTTTTCAGCGGCTAAATAAGCCATGTCAGAAGTAAGAATATTTGGTTCAGCATATCGTCTCTCTTCTATTCCAGTAATTCCTTTGAATTTTCCAATTACAACATCGTTGCTATAACCAAAAGGACTTCCATCTTCATTCATAAAATGATGCTCGCTGAAATCAGTATTGCTGACTTTTAGTCCTGGAATATAACTTCCGGAACCCGTTATTTTTATATTCATTATAGATTCGGTATATTATTACAAGCTAAAGTAGCAATAATTTTTATTATTTAAGCAAAAAAAATACTATGCGTGCATATAATTATGAAATAATTACTTTTTTAGTTTAAAAAATATTAATTATCTAATTTTTTACCATTTAAATTAATTTTTATTTGCATTACTGTGGCTAAACTTAAAGCTTGGGTTTTTATTTTTTCCGAATTTGTTCCCATAAAATTTTCATCAACAGCTGCATTAAAATGATGGAGCCAAATTGTAAAAAGTTCGGGTGTCAAATATTCTTTTTCACTAACATCCAAATGAATTTGAGTTAGATTATTAAAATATCCACCAGTATTAAAGATGGCTTGTGACCAAAAAGTAACTAAAATGGGCAAATGTTCTTCCAATTTAATTTTCAAAACATCGGTAAATATGTAACTTATAGAAATATCAAATAATAATTTTTTATAAAAATCTTCTACTAATAAATGTAAATCATCCGTGTTTAAAATGTCTTTCATATCCAAATTTACAAAAAGTTATACTAATTTCAATTATTGATTAGTCCAATCCTCAAATCAAGACTAAATGCTGTGGAAAATATAAAACAAAAAAGCCTATCTTTTCAGATAGGCTTTTCAAAGAAAGGCGACGACATACTCTCCCACATAACTGCAGTACCATCTGCGCAGGCGGGCTTAACTTCTCTGTTCGGGATGGGAAGAGGTGAGCCCCGCCGCAATAACCACCT
>CANINJ010000083.1 GCA_947468985.1 Bacteroidota bacterium | reverse complement strand
TAAGGCATATTTATACCAAGAAAAATGGCAATTGGCTTCTGATATGTCTTCTAATGTAATGAGTTCGGTACAATATTCTTTACTTACAAACTATGCCGATGTTTGGAGAGAAGTAGGTGAAAATAAATCAGAATCAATCTATGAAGTGCAAGCAACTTTGACTAAAGGATTAGTGGGTTATACAGATGTTCAAGGACCTAGAGGAACTCCAGATTTAGGTTGGGGGTTCAACACTCCATCAATTCAACTTGTAAATTCATATCAATCTGGTGATCTCAGAAAAAATGCTACAATACTTTCTGCGCCTTCAACCTTATGGGATGGATTTATTGCCCCTACAACTTGGAATAATCCACGATACAATTATAAAGCCTATCAAAGTAGTATTGCCGAACCTTGGAATGGAAATAAAGGGGAAACGGCCAAGAACTTAAGAATTCTTAAATTCAGCGACTTGCTTTTGATTCATGCTGAAGCTGCTTTTGAATTAGGTAACACATCGGAAGCATTAACACAAGTAAATATTATTAGAAATAGAGCAGGATTACCTTCTTTAACCTCTTTAACTATTGATGAATTATACAATGAAAGAAGATGGGAAATGGCAATGGAACATGACCGATGGTTTGATATTATTAGAACCGGAAAGGCTAGTGCAGCAATGCTTGTCGTTGGTAAAAATTTTATTGTTGGAACCCACGAATTATTTCCTATTCCATCAGACCAAATTATTGCAAGCGGGGGTCGCTTATCTCAAAACCCAGGATATTAACAAGTAACCAATTAATCACTAAATATTTTTATTATGAAAACAAACAAATTTTTTATTTCTGCATTGGCTTTAAGCCTTACAATTACTGCTTTAACAAGTTGCAGTTCAAGTTCTGATCCTCTACCTCCAATTGGCGGATATAATTCTGCTAGCGAAGTTGCGGCTTCTTCTCTAAAAGCCTATTGGCCATTAAATGGAGACGGAAAAGAATCAATTTCAAATACCGCTCCAACTACAACTGTAGCTACTACCTATGAAGCTGGTATAAAAGGACAAGCTGCTACTTTCAACGCAGGATACATGGCATATCCAGCTATTGCTGCTTTGAATACTACTTCTGGAAGTGTATCAATTAGCTGTTGGGCATTTCTTTCTAACAACAAAGCTAATCCAGATGCAGTTAGCACAATTTCTCCAATTTTCTCTTTAACAAGAACAGGTGAGGCTTTTGGAAATTTAAACTTAATGGCTGAAACTCACGGTTTAGTTACAAGTGACTCTATTCAAATGAAGGGTATTTTTAGAATTAAAAAGCCTGACGGAACTGAATTGGGTGGTGACGCTGTAAATATGATTAGACAAGAACCATGGATGGATCCAACTCACACATGGAATGCCAATAAAATTGGCGGAAAATGGGCTCATGTTGTTTACATCTTTGACGGACCAACTGGAACTAACAAAATCTATGTAAATGGAGTTAAAATTTCAAATAGTGCTTGGGAAGTTAGAAACGGTGGTGCTGCATTTCCTTTGAATCACTTTACACCAACAAGACCAGTTATTGGAGCATTAGAGACTGTTGTTAACGGAACAAACACAGATACTTGGAATGCAGCTTTGAAAGGAAAAGTTGACGAGTTAAGAATTTATGACAAAACATTAACAGCTGCAGAAATTGGGGCGTTATATGAACTTGAAAAAGCAGGAAGATAATTCATACTAGTTTATTATTAAATTAAAGGAAAAACCTAATAGGCTGGTTACCTATTAGGTTTTTTTCTTTCCCAACACTAAAACCCAACTATTTTTAATACTTTTTTTATATGAAAATCTTAATACGCTCATTAGTTATAATTCAATTTTTTCTTGTTTCGTGCTCTTGTTCAAATCAAAATAAAAGCCCGAAACCAGAAGAGGTTATACCACTTACTGATGAACAATTATTAGATTTATCTCAAAAAGATGCCTTAAAATATTTTTGGGATTATGCAGAAACCAATTCAAAATTGGCAAGAGAAAGGTACCACCAAGACGAACCTTATGTTGATGCAAATGTGGTTACTACAGGAGGCTCTGGATTTGGATTAATGACTGTCCTTGTTGGTGTTCAACGTGGTTTTGTAAATAGGGAAGAGGCAGTAACAAGACTGACTACTGCATTAACTTTTTTGCAAAATGCAGATCGATTTCATGGTGCATGGAGCCATTGGATAAACGGTTCAAATGGACATGTAATTCCGTTTGGAAATGAAGATAACGGTGGAGATATTGTTGAAACCTCATTCCTTTGCCAAGGCTTAATCTGTGTTAGAGAATATTTTAAAAACGGAACACCTTCAGAGCAAGCACTTGCTGAAAAAGCAGACCTACTTTGGAAAGGCGTAGAATGGAATTGGTATACAAAAGGAGAAAATGCTTTGTATTGGCATTGGTCTCCAAATTATGGTTTCCAAATCAATTTTAAATTAGAAGGTTATAATGAATGCCTAATTACCTATGTAATGGCAGCTTCTTCACCAACAAGCCCAATTCCAACAGCAGCTTATACTCAAGGTTGGGCTAGAAACGGGGGAATTGTTAATTCGGGGTCAAGTTATTCTATTCCTGTAATATTTAATTACAATGGGTCTACAGGCGGAATTGGTCCAATGTTTTGGTCTCATTATTCCTACTTAGGTCTTGATCCAAGAGGCTTGTCAGATCAATATGCAAATTATTGGACGCTTACGCAAAATCATGCTAAAATCATGAATAAATATTGCGTTACAAATCCTGTAGGTTGGATTGGCTATGGCGAAGATTGCTGGGGGTTAACTGCAAGTTACTCTCGAAATAATAATGGCACTGTAGGGTATACAGACCATAAACCTAGTAACGATAGAGGAGTTATTTCTCCAACTGCTGCCTTGTCCTCTTTTCCGTATACTCCAATTGAATCTATGAAGGCATTGCGCTTTTTCTATGAAAACGCTACATGGAAATCCAAGTTAATCGGTGTTGCGGGGCCATATGATGCGTTTTCGCCTCATTATGATTGGGTAACTAAACGATATTTAGCAATTGATCAGGGAACAATCGTACCAATGATTGAAAATTACAGAACAGGTTTTCTTTGGAATTTATTTATGCAGGCTCCAGAAATTAGAAATGGACTACATAATTTAGGATTTTCTTCGACCCAACATGGATTTTAATCTCAATTGACAATAGTATCTCAAACGAAATGTCTTTTCGGAAATTAAAAATAAATTTATTAAAAGCATGAAAAATACACTTTTACTACTAATCGCATTTACCACCATTTCTAGCTTTGCTCAGAATAAAAAAGAAAGTAAACACACTTTTTTTAAATCAAAAGCTGAATTCGTCTCTGAATTAATGTCAAAAATGACTGTTGATGAAAAAATTTATCAATTGGTGCAATTTACATCTGACGGTTCTATAACGGGTCCAAAAACTGGAGATAATTTCATCACTCGAATTCAACAAGGAAAAGTAGGTTCAATATTGAATGCTACTGGCGCCAAAGAAACACGTGAAATTCAACGTATCAATCTAGAAAATTCTAGATTAAAAATCCCATTACTTTTTGGTCATGACGTTATTCATGGCTACAAAACAATATTCCCAATTAATCTTGGAATGGCTTCTTCATTCGATACAAAAGCAGTCGAATTAGCGGCAAGAATCGCTGCAAACGAGGCATCATCCGCTGGTGTTCATTGGACATTTGCGCCTATGGTTGATATTGCACGAGATCCAAGATGGGGTAGAGTTTCTGAAGGTTCTGGTGAAGATACCTATTTAGGAACTCAAATGGCAATTGCCAATGTCAAAGGTTTTCAAGGCGATGATTTATCAAAAAACAATACCATTTTAGCATGTGCTAAACATTTTGCAGGATATGCAGCTGCGGAAGCAGGTCGTGATTATAATACTGTAGACATGTCAGAAAGGGCGCTTAGAGAAACCTATTTACCGCCTTTTAAAGCTATGGTACAATCTGGTGTTAAAACTTTTATGACTTCTTTTAATGAAATATCTGGAATTCCCTCTACCGCAAATAACTTTTTGTTACGAGATATTCTAAAAGAGGAATGGAAATTCGATGGATTTGTAGTTTCTGATTATACGGGTGTTAATGAACTAATTGCGCATGGTTTTGCAAAAGACGATCAAGAGGCAGCACAATTATCAATAAACGCAGGTTTAGATATGGATATGGTGGGGGCAACCTTCATGAATACTTTAAAAAAGTCATATGATGAAGGAAAAGTTTCTATTGAAGTAATCAATGATGCGTGCAAACGAGTATTGGATGCTAAATTTGATTTAGGTTTATTTGAAGATCCATACCGCTATTCGGATGAAAAAAGAGAAAATGAAACAATCTACAAACCTGAATTTTTAGATGCTGCTCTAGCAATTGCCAATAAATCGTTGGTTTTATTAAAAAATAACAATTCAATATTACCATTAAATAAAAACCAAAAAACAGCTTTTGTTGGTCCATTAGTAAGTGACGACAAGAATATCATTGGTTCCTGGGCGGCTTTAGGAGACAGAAGTGGTTATGCAACAAGTGTCAAAGAAGGCGTTTTGAAATTATTGGGAACTACTGCAAATTGTACTTTTGATGAAGGTGTTGACATTCAAAGCACTAACAGAAGTTTAATGCAAAAAGCAATTGATAATGCAAAAAATGCAGATGTGATTGTTGCCGTAATGGGCGAAAGCGAAAACATGTCTGGTGAAGCTGGTTCTAAAACAAATATTGATTTACCAGGATTACAAAAAGAATTTTTAGCCGAATTGAAAAAAATAGGCAAACCAATTGTTTTAGTACTTTTAAATGGAAGACCATTAACCTTGTCGTGGGAAAACGATAATATGGACGCTATTCTCGAAGCTTGGTGGCCTGGAACTCGTGGCGGTGATGCCATTGCGCAAACCCTTTTTGGGGACAATAATCCTAACGGAAAATTGCCAATCACTTTTCCAAGAAATGTAGGCCAAATCCCAATTTATTATAACCATAAAAACACAGGACGCCCTTATCTTGGAGTTTCTGATCCCGAACAAAAATACAAATCTCGTTATACAGATTCTGATATTAGCCCGTTATTCCCATTCGGTTTCGGTTTGAGTTATACCACTTTCACCTATTCTGATTTGAAACTATCAGCCGATAAAATCAATAGAAACGAAACGCTAAAAATAGAAGTTGAAATTACAAATACAGGTGATTTTGATGGCTCAGAAGTGGCACAACTTTATATCAAAGACTTGGTAGGCTCCGTTACAAGACCTGTCAAAGAATTAAAAGGTTTCGAAAAAATATTCCTAAAAAAGGGTGAAAAGAAAGTCGTTTCATTCCAAATTTCTGCTGATGATTTGAAATTCTTCGATAAAAATATGAATTTCAATTTCGAAGCAGGAACATTTGAAATTTTTATTGGAGGGAATTCAGACACACAAAATAAAAAAACATTTGAATTGATTGACTAAATTATTTGAGTTTGTTTTAATATTTAGATTGCCAAAGCCCTTGAAATAATAATTAAGGGCTTTTTAAATTACAAATTTTAGTAAACCATAAAAGCTATGAGAACTATTAGAAACTATTTCCCGCTATTCATTTCAAGCACGAAAACTACTTGCTTTTTTTCTAAATTAAAAAAGGAGCTTCTATCGTCTCTCTTTTTTAATAAGAAAAATAAAACAAGTCGTAATTCGTGGCTTTCCATTGCTGTCGGGGTTAGTATTTCCGTAATACTACTATTTTCATTACAATCGATCAATGCGCAGCAAAAAACATACTGCAATCCAATTAATATTGATTATGGCTATTGCCCAATACCAAATTTTGTAACCCAAGGAAAACATCGGGCTACTGCCGATCCAGTAATAACTTATTTTAAAGGAAATTATTATCTTTTTTCAACAAATCAATGGGGATATTGGCACAGCAAAGACATGCTCAACTGGAAGTTTGAATCCCGAAAATTTCTTCGCCTAGAACACAAAGTCTATGACGAATTGTGCGCGCCCTCTTTATCTTTTGTTAACGATACATTACTCGTGGTAGGTTCAACTCAAGGGAAAGATTTTCCAATTTGGATGAGTACCAACCCAGAAAAAAACGAATGGAAAGAACTTGTTCCGAAATCGGAAGCTGGAGCTTGGGATCCTCAAATTTTTTGGGATAAAGAAAATGATGCCGTTTATGAATATTATGGTTCAAGTAATTTGTATCCTCTTTATGGTGTAAAATTAAATCGAAAAACATTCCAGCCAGAAGGAGAACGAATTCCTGTTTTGGCTCTTAATGATGATGAACACGGTTGGGAACGCTTTGGTGAACACAATGACAATACTTTCCTCCAACCATTTACCGAGGGCGCATTTGTAACAAAATACAATAACAAATATTACCTCCAATATGCTGCTCCTGGAACCGAATTTAGCGGTTATGCAGATGGAGTATATGTAGGAAGCAATCCTCTGGGACCTTTTGAATACCAATCGCACAATCCGTTTTCGTATAAGCCTGGAGGTTTTGCAAGAGGAGCAGGGCATGGGGCAACTTTTCAAGACGATAAAGATAAGTTTTGGCATGTATCAACAATCGGAATTTGTACCAAAAATAATTTTGAACGCCGCTTAGGAATTTGGCCTGCTGGTTTTGATGATGATGGAATTTTGTATTCAAATACTGCCTATGGGGATTATCCAACGTATTTGCCATCGGAAAATAAAAACCATTTGAATGAAAATTTGCCAGGTTGGATGTTACTCAATTATAATAAACCCGTTAGGGTATCTTCAACTTTAGGTGGTTTCCAACCTAATTTTGCCGTAGACGAAGATATTAAAACATATTGGAGTTCAAAAACGGCACAAAAAGGGGAGTATATAATTACCGATTTAGGTGAAAAAAGTACTATCAATGCAATCCAAATAAATTATGCCGATCAAGATGTTGAAATAATGGGAAAACCAGCAACAACTTTAGGACACAAGTATATTATTTATATTTCAAATGATGCTAAAAATTGGAAAGTAGCAATTGATAAAAGCCAAAACAAAACTGATGTTCCACATGATTATATTGAATTGCAAAAACCAATTGTGGGTCGGTATTTAAAATTGTTAAACATTGAAATGCCAACAGGTAAATTTGCAATTAGTGGATTTCGGGTTTTTGGTAAAGGCAATGGAGTAAAACCCGAAGCAGTCAAAAACTTTGTTGCTTTACGGTCTGCTCCTAAAATTAAAGGGGAACGACGTAATGTGTGGTTCAAATGGCAACAGGCACCAAGCGCAGATGGCTATGTGATTTACTTTGGAAAAGCACCTGATAAACTCTATGGTTCTATTATGGTTTATGGAAAAAACGAATATTATTTTAATGGATTGGATAAATCAGACGTTTATTATTTCCAAATAGAAGCTTTCAACAACAATGGAATTGGTGCTAAATCTGAAATTAAAAAATCAGAATAGTTCTTTAAAAACAGGAATTGATCCATTTTTCAGTTTTGTAGTAAAACAAAAAAGCTTCAGATTTCTCTGAAGCTTTTTTAGTAGCGGGAACAGGACTCGAACCTGTGACCTTCGGGTTATGAGCCCGACGAGCTGCCTACTGCTCTATCCCGCGATGTTTCGAGTGCAAATATACAACCAAAATCGGGAATTACAACTAAAATTTTAAAAAATGTTTTATTTCATCTATTGGGCTGATATGTTTACCTTTGCAAAAATTAAAAAGCAGTAAATGTCACACAAAGCAGGTTTTGTAAATATTATAGGGAATCCAAATGTTGGAAAATCGACACTAATGAACGCCTTCGTAGGCGAAAGATTGTCGATCATC
>CANINJ010000082.1 GCA_947468985.1 Bacteroidota bacterium | reverse complement strand
GTTGAAATTGCCATTGATGTATTCAAAATGAACGCTGCAAAAGTAAGTTTTGACGACATTCAAAATGCAGTGAAATATGAAAATATGACACTTTCTGGGGGGAATTTAATCTCGCAAGGTTCTCGAAATAACATTCGAATTGTTGGGGAAATCAAAAACCCAAAGGAGCTTGAAAACGTAGTTGTAAAATCCTACGGAGGAACGGTTTACCTAAAAGATATTGCGGTTATCAATTTTAAAGAGAAAGAAAAAACGACTTATGCTCGCGAAAGTGGTCAAGAAGTGGTGATGCTAAATGTAAAAAAACGTTCTGGGCAAAATATGATTTCTGCATTGGATCAAGTCAAAGAAATTGTAGCAAAAGCGCAAGAAACGGTCTTGCCAAAAGATTTGAGCATCAAAATGACCAACGATCAATCGAGCAAAGTCGAACACCAAGTAAACGAATTGTCAAACCACATTATTTTCGGGATTATTCTGGTAATGATTGTGCTGATGTTCACGATGGGATTACGAAATTCCTTGTTCGTAGGAGCTGCAATTCCACTTTCCATGTTGATGGCCTTTGCAATTTTATCAGCTTTTGGATTCACATTGAACACGATGGTTTTGTTTGGATTGGTAATGGGATTAGGATTATTAGTTGATGATGGAATTGTAGTTGTCGATAATGTTTTTGCCAATATGAAAAAAGGTTTGGGACGAATTGAAGCCTCAAAAATTGGTATTGGCGAAATCGCTTGGCCAGTAATTTCATCAACAGCAACGACCTTGGCAGCCTTTATTCCATTGGCATTATGGCCAGGAACAGTAGGGAAATTTATGATCTATTTCCCTATAACATTGTCTTGTGTTTTGGGCGCATCGCTATTTGTAGCAATGGTTATTAACGCCGCAATGACAGGTGGTTTTATGGATATTGAAGATAGAAATATCTCTAAAAAAGCATTAAAAAAATACACGATTATTTTCATCGTTTCAGGATTATTATTCGTAATTCCTGGGAATATTACAAATACTATTTGGATGAAAGCCATCGGACATTTAATCATAATTGCCTTGGTTTTAATGTGGGCGTATCACTTGTTTATTTTCAAATGGACACAAGATTTCCAACATAGTTTCTTTCCGAGTTTAGAGAAAAAATATCAAGTTTTTCTGGGTAAAATTCTAACAGGGAAAAGAGCAGTAATCGCATTAGTTGGAATTATTGCCTTACTATTTTTCTCATTTGTATTATTAGGAATCTTCCCGAGAAATGTATTGTTTTTCCCAAAAAACATTCCAAATCAAGCTATAGTTTACATCGAATATCCGCAAGGAACAGAAATTTCTAAAACCAATAAAGCCAATTTATTTGTTGAAAAACAAGTCATTGAAATTTTAGGAAAATATGTCGAAAACGATAAAAACTATTTGGCGGAAAGCATCGTTTCGCAAGTGGGAAAAGGCGCTGGTAATCCAAATGTTGATTCTGGAAACCAATCAGAAACACCGTATAAAGGAAAAGTAACCGTGAATTTCTCTGAATACAAATTCAGAAAAGGAGTAAACACCAGCGACATTTTAGAAGAAATTCGTGCCAAAGTAAAAGCAATTGCTGGAGCAAAAATCATTGTCGAAAAAGATTCTAACGGACCGCCTTCAGGATATCCAATAAGTTTGCAATTATCAGGAACTAATTATGACGAAATGTTGGTGGAAGCCAATAAAGTAATCACTTTCATCAATTCAAAAAACATTGAAGGCATCGAAAAATTAAATGTTGATGTCAACAAAGAAAGTCCTGAACTCGAAGTAAATGTCGATCGTGTAAGCATTGGAAGTTTGGGTGCCAGCACGGGACAATTAGGATTTACGATGCGTAGAGCGATTTACGGACAAGAAATTTCAACCTACAAAGAAGGAAAAGACGATTACAATATTGTGATGCGTTTGCAGGAAGACCAACGAAAAAACGAAAGTGTTTTGTTCAACCAACCCGTAACTTTCCGAAATCAAAACAACGGACAAATTATCCAAGTTCCAATTTCTGCTTTGGCAACAACCGAGAAAAAATTCACGTTCAACCAAATAAAACGCAAGAATTCAAAACGAATAATGACCATTTATTCTAATGTTTTAACTGGGGCGAATGGCGACGGAATTACAAAACAAATCGAATCCGCATTGAAAGCAGCGAATTATAAAATGGCAGGCGACATCACGTATTCGTTTTCTGGAGAGCAAGAACAACAGAAAAAAGATTCCAGTTTCTTGTTTGGCGCACTACTTTTGGCATTGGCAAGCATCACCATAATCATCGTGTTGCAATTTAATTCCTTGTCAAAAACAGCCATCATTATGTTCACCGTTTTACTAAGTTTCAGCGGCGTATTCTACGGTTACGTCTTTGCAGGAATGGATTTCGTAATCCTAATGACGATGATGGGAATCATTGCGTTATCAGGAATTGTCGTGAAAAACGGAATCGTATTAATGGATTTCTTCGTGCTATTATTAGACGAAAAAGTAATTGAAAACAAGCAAACTTCGCACGACGATTTAACCATTGCCGAAATAAAAGAAGTTATTATTCATTCTGGAAAATCCCGTTTGCGTCCCGTTTTACTAACCGCATTAACCGCAATTTTAGGATTAATTCCGTTGGCAATCGGACTGAATTTCGACTTTTTCTCATTGGTAACCAACCTAAATCCGAACGTTTACGTAGGAGGAGACAACGTCGTTTTCTGGAGCCCATTGGCGTGGACCATCATCTTCGGACTGACATACGCTACGGTTTTAACCCTCGTTATGGTACCCGTAATGTTCTATTTAGTCAAACGAACCAAGTATTGGTTGCGCGACAGAAGAGCCCCCAGAGCCACCGAAATATAAGATTTCTGAATCTAACAAATCATCCCTGTTATAAAAAGCAGGGATTTTTTTTGATGTTTTTTTATTTGGGCGTGCCCTCGTTTTGCACTTCATTGCAAAGATTGAAGCATTCGTTAAACTCGGTCGGGCTTTCCGCTGCAATCTTTGTTCCACTTCGTTCCACAAAGGATTTCCGCTGCAATCCCTCACGCAAACTTCAGATTTATGATTTTAGATTCTCAAATGCTGTGGAATTTTATGGCTGTCTTCGTGAATTTTGTATCTTCGTGAATTGAAAATCTCAAAATCAAGACACTATGAAGTGGGAACAATTACTATCTCTAAAGCGGCAAGGCGACACTTTTAAGAGGTTGCGCAAGGAACAAGACGACACCCGATTGGGGTTTGAGGTTGATTATGACCGAATTATATTCTCGGCGGCTTTCCGAAGTTTGCAAGATAAAACACAGGTTATTCCGTTGTCGAAAACCGATTTTGTGCATACGCGATTGACACACAGTTTGGAAGTTTCGGTGGTTGGGCGTTCGATAGGGCGGTTGGTTGGAAAGAAAATCATTGAAAAATATCCTTATTTGCAAGAAATTCACGGGTTTCAGATGAACGATTTTGGGGCAATTGTTGCAGCGGCTTCATTGGCTCACGATATTGGAAATCCTCCTTTTGGTCATTCTGGGGAAAAGGCTATTGGCGAATATTTTTCTAATGGGAACGGACAAAAATACAAAGCAAATTTATTGAATAAAGAATGGCAAGATCTGATTGATTTTGAAGGAAATGCCAATGGATTTTCGGTTTTAACGAGTTCAAGACCAGGAAATGAAGGAGGATTGCGGATTTCTTACGCCACGCTTGGGGCATATATGAAATATCCGAAAGAGAGTTTGCCGAAAAAGCCAACATCGGATATTGCCGATAAAAAGTATGGTTTTTTTCAATTTGACGTGAATTTTTTTAAAGATGTAGCTTCAGAATTGGGAATGATTTCTAACAAAACAGGAAATGATATTGGTTTTGAAAGACATCCTTTGGCTTATTTGGTGGAAGCTGCGGATGATATTTGTTACACAATTATTGATTTTGAAGATGGAATGAATCTTGGATTGGTTTCAGAAGATTATGCTTTGGAATATTTAATAAAATTAGTAAAAGACAGCATTGACACTAATAAGTACAACACTTTAACTACTAAAGAAGATCGGATTAGTTATTTGCGAGCCTTAGCAATTGGTAGTTTAATTAATGATGCGGTGAAAGTTTTTATTGAAAATGAAGAAGCGATTTTGGAAGGAAAATTCCCATACGCATTGACTGATAAAAGCAAATACAAGGCGCAAATGGACGATATTATCAAATTGAGCGTTAAAAATATTTATCAAAGTCGGGAAGTTATCGAAAAGGAATTGACTGGGTATCAGATAATAAATACATTATTGGATAAATTCACAACGGCTTTTAATAATGATTTTGATGGGAAAGCTTCCAATTTTGATAAATTAGTATTGCAATTGCTTCCTGAAAAATTCAAAGTGGAAAAAGAAAATTTATACGATAGATTGCTTCATATTTGTCATTTTATTTCCTTATTAACAGACGGGAATGCCTACATATTATATAACACAATTACAGCATCAAAAAGTTAATTTAAGCAAAAGTTTAGATTAATTGTTTGAACAACTGATTGTATGTGTTATATTTACAACCTAAAAAAAACTACAAAACAAATAATAATGAAAAAAACCCTCCTCTTTTCAATTTGCACATTTGTATTTATCACAACTGGATTTTCTCAAGAAAAGGCAGAAAAAAGTTCTAAAGTCACCACCAAAACAGAAAGTCTTATGGCTTCTAATGGTAATTTAACACAAAAACAAGTTAAAAAATTACGCAAAAAACACGCTTATTATTTAGCTCACAACAAGCTAAATAAAACCCTTGCCATGTCCGAAGATGAGAGAATGGCTCATGGTTTACCTCCTAACAAATATCTAGAACAAGAGTGGTTAAACACTATGAATCCTGCTTTAGGAAGACCAACACCTGAAAATTTAGGTGTTATAAGAGCTCAATTGGAACAAGATAGAGCAGAAAGTAGGATTGTTGGAGACGCCGCAGCTAATCCTTGGCAAGAAAGAGGTCCAAACAATGTTGGCGGACGTACTAAAGCGATTATGTTTGATCCTACCGATACAGCTGGTAATACAGTTATTGCTGGTGGTATTAGTGGTGGTTTGTGGAAAAACACAAACATATCTTCTTCCACAACAGCTTGGACAAGAATCACAACACTTCCCGAACACTTAAATGTTCAAAACATTACCGCTGACCCTAACAATTCTAGCATTTGGTATGTAGGAACAGGAGAGACTTATACAGGAGATGCAAACGGAAATGGTATCTGGAAAACTACAGATGCTGGTGCTTCTTGGACTAGGGTATTTGGTGGAGGAACACCAGTTTCATCTACAACAAGTACTATTTACAATTTAAACATTTTTGCTCCTTCAAATGCAGGAGTAATTAGAGGTTATAGTACTTCTCTTGCATCATTCGGCCCTCCTCCTTTTGATTTAGGCGGAAACAAATTAATTGTTTTAGTAAATGATGGCAGTACCACACCTACAGCGACCGCAACTTCAGGAACAGTAGATGATGCATGTCAAGCTTTAACAGCTGGTTCATTAACAGGGAAAATTGCATTAATAAGAAGAGGTGGAGGATGTACTTTTGAATCCAAAGCACTTGTGGCACAAAATGCAGGAGCTATAGGTGTGATTATAATGAATAATGTTACTGGTGGAGTTATCGGTATGGCAGATTCGGGATTAGGAGCATTAATTCCAACCGTAATGATTTCTAAGGAAGATGGAGATTTATTAGTAGCCAACTTAACCAACTTAACAGGAAATTTTGCTCCAACAATACCAGGGCAATTTTCAGGTACTGCTGTGTCTGGAATTCAATTTATAAATGACATTGCTATCAAAAACATGGGCAGTGGCTTATCTGAAATATACGCAGCTGTTGGAGACGCATACAATGCAGGGTACATAAATTCTTCTACTTATGGTTTGTACAAATCAACAAATGGGGGAACAACATGGACTGGTCCATTAAGTTTACCGGTTACTGCTAGTGGCAACAAAACGTGCCCTTTTGATTTAGAAATAGCAGGAACAGGAACAATTTGGCTTTCGACTACAGACAGTACCACATTTAATGATGGAGGAGGGCAAATATTTGCTTCTACCAACAATGGATTAACTTGGACTCTAAAATACACAGTAACTGGAGGTACTAGAACTGAAATTGAAGCTTCTACTTCTACTACTACTAATGATGTAATTTATGTTTTAGCACAAATAACCCCAGTTTCTCCGGCAACTAAAGAAACGGTAATGTATAAAACAACTAATGGATTCTCAACAGCGCCAACCTTAATAACACCTCCAGCATCTAACGATAGTAGAGATACTACGTATGGTTTTACAGGGGGTCAAGCTTTTTATGACATGTTTATTGAAGTTGACCCAACAAATGACGCTAAAATATACGTAGGTGGTCTAAATGTACATAAATCTACCAATAGTGGTGGAAATTGGACTCAAATAACTGACGGATATAATGCTAATAATGTACATGGTGATTTACACGCTATGACTTTCAAACCAGGAACTCCTGACACAGCTCTTTTTGGTAATGATGGAGGTGTGTATTATTGTGCAAGTCTTACTGCAGCAACTAGTACTTCTGCAGCAATAACATCAAGAAATGTTGGATTTAATGTAACTCAGTTTGTTGGAGTTGCGGTTTCGCCTCTTGGAGTAGGAACTAATACTGGTGACTTTTTTGTTGCTGGCGCACAAGATAATGGTTCAAATTATTTTCCTTCTTCAAAAAGCACATCAACTGGTGTAACTACTGGAACTGTAAGCGGTAGTAATGAAGTTCAAGGCGGTGATGGTGGAATACCTTTATTTAAGCAAGATGCTACTACTTCTGCTTCTTCTTATTATGTAACTAATTATGTTTACAATGATAATATGAATGTTAGAGGTTTAAATGGATTAGTTAAAAAAGAACTGAATTTTTCTTCGGAAAGTTTCGGTCAATTTTATCCAGCAATGTCACTTGATTCATCAAATAATATTCTGTATTCTGATGCAACCGACGGAACAAATAGAACATACCAAGTAAGAAGATACACAGGACTTGCAGGAACAGGATCGATAACTGCTTTTATTGGAAAAACTCTTTTAGTAAATGCGTTATTAACTGCTTACCCAACTGCTTTAAGTGTAGGAAAAGTTCCCTCTACAACTCTTTATATAGGAACATCAAACTCTAAATTATTAAAATTAGTTAATGCCAATACTGTTGCTGCAGCAGGAACTGGATGGAGTGATATTTCAGTAGGTTCAGGTTTTGTAGGAACAATTTCTGATATCGAATTTGGAGTTAATGATAGTCAAATATTTGTAACATTAAAAAACTATGGTACTACAAACATCTGGTACACACCAAATGGCGGTACAAACTGGTATAGTATTGAAGGTGATTTACCAGATATGCCAGTACATACAATATTACAAAACCCATTAAATCGTGCAGAAGTAATGGTCGGTACTGAACTTGGAGTATGGTATGCAGATACATTTAACCCAGCTACATCAGCTACTCAAGTATTAAACTGGAAACAGGCATATAATGGAATGAGTGGAGTTAAGGTTACCGACTTAGATTTACAACCAAACTTACCAACTGCACCAACAGCTTATAATGTTTTTGCTGCGACTTATGGTAGAGGAGTATTTTCTGGGCCTTTAACTGCTGCACCATTAGCAACCGAAGATTTTTCTAATTCAAAAGGAGTTTCTATTTATCCAAATCCTTCAAACGGACAATTTAATATTAACATCAATCAGTATAGCGGAAAAGTAAATATTCAAGTTGCTGATTTAAATGGAAGAGAAGTTTATGCCTCTAAAAATGAAATGTT
>CANINJ010000081.1 GCA_947468985.1 Bacteroidota bacterium | reverse complement strand
TATGATGAATATTTGGTTGCTTGTGAAAATGAAATGCCAGAACGGTGGTGGAAAGCACAAAGGAAAAATGTTGTATAACAATTAGTTAAAGATTTGTAAAATTAGTTTTTAATTAATTTTAGTTTTTTTAATAAAAAAAATTGGTTTTTATGAAAATATTAAATAGGTTTACGCCCTCAAATATGTACAGACACATAACTCAGGATTATATGAAGAAATTAATTGCATTTTCAGCAATAATAACCTTACTAATAGGTTGTGGAGGCTCAAGTGATAAAGGTGAATTAGTAGGTGTTAAAGGAAAAAAATGGCATCCAGAAAAACCTTTTGGTATGGCATTGATTCCTGGTGGTGCATTTATCATGGGTAAATCAGATGATGATATAGCAAATGTTCAAGATGCAACAACTAAAACTGTAACTGTTCGTTCTTTTTATATGGACGAAACTGAAATCACAAATAGTGAGTACCGTCAATTTGTAGAATGGGTAAAAGATTCAACAATGAGAGTTCGTTTGGCAATTTTAGCAGATGAGCAAGGTCTTAAAAAAGGCGCTACAAGTAAAAGTGGAAAAGGTGGAAGCATCGGAGATTTTGCATTTAACGATACAGATCCTGCTAAAATGACTGCTTACGATAAATATATGTATGAAAATTACTATAGTGTAGGAACTGCAGACGATCCTTATGCCGGAAGAAAATTAAATCACAAAGTAAAATTAATTAAAGAAACGAGTAAATATCCTGATGAATTCTATACTGAAGTTATGGATACAATGTATTTACCAGTTACTGAGGCATTTAACGGATTAAGAACTATAGATGTAAATAAATTAAAATTCCGTTATTCTTGGATGGATATCCAAGCTGCTGCTAAAGCTAAAGTTGGTAAGAGAAGTACTTTCATTAAAACGGAGCAGGTAAAAGTTTATCCTGACACAACTACGTGGATAAAAGATTTTGCTTATTCTTATAATGAGCCAATGCACAACGATTATTTTTGGCATCAAGCATATGCTCAATACCCTGTAGTGGGTGTGAACTGGAACCAAGCTAAAGCTTTTTGTGCTTGGAGAACATTGAATAAAAATACTTATGTTAAGAAGAAAAAAGGAAGAGATTTAATTAATTCATTTCGTTTGCCTTTAGAATCTGAGTGGGAATATGCTGCTAGAGGTGGTTTAGAATCTGGAAATTACCCTTGGGGAGGGCCTTATACTAAAAACGATAGAGGTTGTTTCTTAGCAAATTTTAAACCGAATAGAGGAGATTATGCTGCTGATAATGCATTATACACGGTGGAAGCTAAATCATATGATCCTAACGGGTATGGACTGTATAATATGTCTGGAAATGTTTCTGAATGGACTGATGCTTCTTATGATGCTGCGGCTTATGAATTTGTGTCATCAATGAATCCAGCTGTTCAAGATCTTAAAAATAAGCGTAAAGTTGTTAGAGGTGGTTCGTGGAAAGATGTTGCTTATTTCTTACAAGTTGGAACTAGGGATTTTGAATATTCTGACTCAGCGAGATGTTATATCGGTTTTAGAACAGTTCAAGATTATATGGGATCTCAAACTACAGGAAAATTAACAAAGAAAAAATAATTTAAACTAAATCAAACATTAACTAAACTAAACTAAATTTTTTATTATGGCATTATTAAGCAAAAAAGCAATGAACTTCGCATATGGTATGGGAGCTGCAGTAGTAATTATCGGAGCATTATTCAAAATCACACACATTGAATTCGGATTTATTACAGGTAATTTAATGTTAACTATTGGTCTTGTTACCGAGGCATTAATTTTTGGTTTGTCTGCATTTGAACCTGTTGATGATGAATTGGATTGGACATTAGTATATCCAGAATTAGCTGGTGGAATGGCTAGCAATAAAGTAGGAAAAAAAGAAGATGCTAAAGAAGCTCAAGGACTTTTGTCTCAAAAATTAGATGCTATGTTGAAAGAAGCTAAAATTGACGGTGAGTTAATGGCAAGTTTAGGAAACAGCATTAAAAACTTTGAAGCAGCTGCAAAAACTATTGCGCCTTCAGCTGAATCATTGGCTTCAACTAAAAAATACAGTGAAGAATTAACTTTAGCTGCGTCTCAAATGGAGTCTATTAATGGTCTGTACAAAATTCAATTAGAAACTTCAGCTAAGAATGCACAAATTAATGAAGAAGTTGTTGAAAACAATATAAAATTAAAAGATCAAATGCAATCGTTAACTTCAAACTTGTCATCATTGAACAATGTTTATGGAGGAATGCTTTCTGCAATGAGTAACAAATAATAATTAGTTTTTAAACTATATTTAATAACAAATAAACTAATTAGAAAAAATGGCAGGAGGAAAATTAACCCCTAGACAGAAGATGATTAACCTAATGTATTTGGTTTTCATCGCGATGTTAGCATTAAATATGTCAAAAGAAGTATTATCGGCTTTTGGTATTTTGAATAATAAAATTGAAGATTCAAACTCAATTACTGATACTAGAAATGAATCATCATTCCAACAATTAGCTCAAAAAGCTTCTGACCAACCAGGTCAATACGGAGATAAAAAAGTGAAAGTTGATAAAATTAGAGCTGTATCTAAAGAGTTTTCAGATTATATTGAAGGCATTAAAACAGAAGTTACCAAAAAATTTCCTAAAGACAAAGAAGGAAATTATCCTTGTGAACAAATGGATAAAAGTGATGACATAGATAATATGTTTTACACTGGTGATAGAGAATCAACAAAAGGTAAAGAATTTTTAGAAAAAATTCAAACGTATGCAGGTAAAATTAAAGCCATTGGTGGAAGTTCTATCGCAGAGTCTGAAATGAAAAAAATCGAAAAAAGATTTGCTACAGACCCTGTTTATTCTGAAAAAGCTGGTGCGAAATTACCTTGGTTGGATTATAACTACCATCATTTCCCATTAATTGCTTCAGTAACCAAATTGACACAATTGCAAGCAGATATTAAAGCTACAGAAAGTGATGTTATGACTGGAATGTTCCAATCTGACTTAGTTGCTGCAGCATCTTTAACAGCTTATCAACCAATAGTTGTACCAGACAAAACGGTTTTCTTCCAAGGAGAAGCGGTTACTGGTAAAATTATCTTAGGTAAATTTGACCCATCGTTAAAAGCAAAATCTGTAATTGTAAATGGATCTAGTGTTCAAGCTGAGGCTGGACAAGCTAAATTCTCATTTGGTGCGGGTGCAGTTGGAGAACATGATATTACTGGATCTTTTAATTTTGATGAAAATGGCAAAGTAATTAGTTTGCCTATTAAAGGTGGCTATGTAGTTGTTTCAAGACCAAACTCAGCTAATATATCTGCTGATAAAATGAATGTTGTTTATAGAGGATTACCTAATCCAATGACTATTTCATTTGCTGGTATTTCTGATGACAAAGTAAAAGCTTCTGCTGCTGGTTTGACTAGAAGTGCTAAACCAGGTCAATACAATCTTAATCCAGGTTCTGGGAATGAAGTTACTGTATCGGTTACAGCTTTACTTCCTGACGGAAAACCAGTTTCTGATAAAAAAGTATTCAGAATTAAAAACATACCTGGTCCAAAAGGTGCAATTGGGGGTGAAATGGAAGTAGTTAGAGGAGCTAAATCTCGTTTAGAAGTTTCTCAAATTTCAGCTAAATTACCAGACTTTTTATATGACCTTACTTTTCAAGTTACTCAATTTACTTTTAAAGTGACTGGTACAGCTGCTGTTATTGTAAATGGAGATAGAGTTAATGCTCAGTGTAAAGCTGCTTTAGCAAGAGCTGGAAGAGGAGATCAAGTTGTAATTTCTGATATCAAAACAAAAATAATTGGTGTAACTGCTAATGTAATTACAGGAAGAACATCACCAGTAATATACGAAATACAATAAAAATTTAAGTTAGACGTTCTTTCTTAAACAACCTAGAATTACAAAAAGATGAATTGGAGAAATTTTTTACTAGTTATTATTTTTACCGTGGGATGTTTTTCATCTTATGCTCAGTCAAATTTGCTAAATGCTAAGACTCCTGCAGATATTGGTAAGAAAACCCCTGCGCAATTAATTTCTGATAATGATAAACCATTAGCGTATGGTTATGTTCATGACAGAGACATTTTGATGGGGAAAACAACTTGGGAAGTCATCGATTTAGATGAAAGAATTAATTTTCCTTTGTACTATCCAATTGATACTGCAAATATTGGTAAAGAAAGAAGATCTTTATTTGATGTTTTATTAAAAAATATTAAATCGGGTAAGATAACTGAAGTGTATTCTGATAGTTATTTTAATACTAAAAAGACACTTAAAGACATGTCTTCTTCTTTTACTTATACTGATACTCTTCAAGCAGGTATTGATGAAATAAATAATTATTTTGATGATTATAAACCTAGAGTTGTTCCTGAAATTGTTAAAAAAGATAGAAAGGGCAAAGTGATTTCTGTTACTCCTGCAATGACTATTCCTGCAACAAAAGTATTAGATCCACAATATATCAATAAACAAGAATTAACTGCTCAAGATTTAAGTGGGTATAAAATTAAAGGTTTTTGGTATTTTGACAAACGTCAAAGCGAATTGAAATACAGACTTTTGGGAATTTGTCCAGTTGCTCCTGAAGCGAAAGAAAGAAATGCTGAAAATCCTGATGTTATTGAATTGTTTTGGGTTTATTTCCCATCAATTCGTGATATTCTTCATGAAGCTAAAGCTTTTAACAATAAGAATTCTGCAATGCCTATTGATTTCGATTATCTTCTTAACTCAAGACGTTTCAGTGGTAATATTTATCAAGAAGAAAATGTTCAAGGAGATAGAACTGTAGAAGACTACATGAAAGACAATGCGCAAATGCAATTATTGGAGTCTGAAAGAATTAAAGATAAAATTCGGGACTTCGAACAAGATATGTGGAATTACTAAATTTCATTATAATGTTAAAAAACTCTTATCTAAAGATAAGAGTTTTTTTTTACCCTATTTTCCAATGTTTTTCAACTAATTTTGTAATGTTATTGTTTTATTCAAAACAATATTTTTAATTTTTTATTCAAACGAAATGTTAGATTATATAATCGTTGGTTCAGGTCTTGCAGGAATTGCATTTGCTGAAAAAGTATTGCAAAATGATAAGTCTTTATTAATAATTGACAATCAATCTCAAAACTCTTCAAGAATTGCTGGAGGTTTGTACAACCCAGTTATTTTAAAGCGTTTTAGCGAAGTTTGGCAAGCTCAAGAACAATTGCAACTTTTAGATGAATTCTATCAAGCATTGGAACTTAAATTAAACATTAAAGTAGATTATAAAATTCCAATTCTACGTAAATTTTTTTCTATTGAAGAACAAAATAATTGGTTTTCAGCTTCTGACAATAAAAATTTAGCACCTTTTCTTTCTTTAGATTTGTTATCTACAAAATACAAAGGAATTCAATCGCCTTTTGATTATGGTGAAGTGCTACATACGGGATATGTCGATACAGCTACATTGTTAGATTCTTATAAAGAATATTTGATTAAAACCAATCTAATATTGAAGGAAACATTTGATTATAATGCATTGATAATTCAAAGTGATTACATTGAATATAAAAACGTAAAGGCTAAGCATATAATCTTTGCAGAAGGCTTTGGAATGCATTCTAATCCGTTTTTTAATGATTTGCCGCTTGATGGAACAAAAGGTGAATTATTTATCATAAAAGCGCCCGATTTAGATTTGGATGTAATTATTAATACGAGTGTTTTTATTTTGCCAATTGGTGATCATTTGTTCAAAGTAGGAGCAACATACAACTGGAAAGACAAAACAAATACTCCAACAGAAGAAGGTAAATCGGAATTGTTATCAAGAATAAATGAAATTATAGACTGCAAATTTGAAATCATTGAGCATTTTGCAGGAGTTCGCCCAACAGTTAGAGACAGAAAACCACTCGTTGGAACGCATCCAAATCACGAAAGAATACACATTCTCAACGGACTTGGAACTCGTGGTGTAATGCTTGCTCCTTCAATGGCCAAAGCGTTATTTGAATCTATTGAAAATAAAAAACCATTAGATAACGAAATTGACATTCAAAGATTCAACAAAAGAAGTTGATTTATTGCTTAAAATCTTCATCATAGGAAACGAACATGTTGATATAAATGTTTCTTGATAATCGAAGTACTAATGGAAAAGATAAAATTATAGCTGCAATAATTGAAATAAATGCGACTTTTAAACTGGCATTCAATAGCACATAAGAAACAATAAAAGCGGCAATTCCAATTCCAACATTCAATCCATAACTCACATACATTGCACCATAAAAAAACGAAGGTTCAATTTGATATTTCAAACCACAATGACTGCAATTTTCATTCATTTTGAGAATTTTTGTCAAATGAAGCATGTTTTTGTCCAAATACATACTCTCATTCTGACATTTAGGACAACTTCCTGTTAAAATACTATTTAATTTGGATCCTTTTTTTAACATTTGCAAAAAATTTAATTTTCCAGTTTTGGAATTGCAAATTTACACATACAATTCATATAAAAATCATAATAAATGCTTAATATACACAATCTATCTGTTTCCTTTGGAGGTACTTATTTATTTGAAGAAGTTACCTTCCGTTTGGGTGCTGGAGACAGAGTTGGACTCGTTGGAAAAAATGGTGCAGGAAAGTCCACAATGTTGAAAATTTTAGCACGAGATTTTGCACCCGATTCTGGAGTAATTTCTCAAGAAAAAGAAGTTAGAATGGGTTTTCTTCGCCAAGATATCGATTTTGAACAAGGAAGAACCGTTCTTGAAGAAGCGTATGAAGCATTTACAGATATTAAAATTGTAGAAAAAAAGCTGGAGCAAATCAATCATTTATTGGTTACAAGAACGGATTATGAAAGTGAAGAATACAGCCAAATCATCGAAGATTTATCAGATTACACGCACCGTTTTGATTTATTAGGCGGTTATAATTATATTGGTGATACCGAAAAAATCCTACTTGGATTAGGTTTCAAGCGGGAAGTATTCAACAATCAAACGGAAACTTTTTCTGGAGGTTGGAGAATGCGTATCGAATTAGCCAAATTATTATTGCAAGCAAATGACGTTTTGCTTTTAGATGAGCCAACGAATCACTTGGATATTGAAAGTATCATTTGGTTGGAAAGTTTCCTTAGAAATTATGCCGGCGTTGTCGTAATTGTATCTCACGATAAAATGTTTTTGGATAATGTAACGAACAGAACCATCGAAATTTCTCTTGGAAAAGCGTATGATTTCAATAAGCCGTATTCTGAATATTTAGAATTACGCCACGAAATTCGTGAAAAACAGTTGGCAACACAGAAAAATCAAGCCAAGAAAATTGAAGAAACAGAACGATTAATCGAAAAATTTCGTGCCAAAGCTTCCAAAGCTTCTATGGCACAATCGCTCATCAAAAAACTCGATAAGGTAGAACGAATTGAAGTTGATGAAGACGACAATTCGGTGATGAATATTTCTTTTCCAGTCTCAAAAGTACCAGGAAAAGTGGTTATTGAAGCCGAAAAAGTAACCAAAAGTTACGGTGATAATACCATTTTAAAAGACATTACTTTATTGGTTGAACGCGGAAGCAAAATTGCATTTGTGGGTCAAAACGGACAAGGAAAATCTACTTTTATCAAAGCAATTGTCAACGAATTTGAATTTCAAGGAAGCATAAAATTAGGTCATAACGTTCAAGTTGGCTATTTTGCACAAAATCAGGCGGAGTATTTAGATGGCGAAATAACTTTGTTGCAAACTATGGAAGATGCCGCAACAGATACCAATCGTTCTAAGGTTCGCGATATGTTAGGGTCGTTTTTATTTCGTGGTGACGACGT
>CANINJ010000080.1 GCA_947468985.1 Bacteroidota bacterium | reverse complement strand
TTTTGTAGAAGGTAAAGACAGCATAGTTGAGATGGACAGAATGCGCAAAATGATTGCGGATCATATGGTTTATTCCAAACAAACTTCACCTCACGTAACTTCATATATTGAAGTTGATGTGACAAATTTAGTAAATTGGAGAAACGAATTCAAAGATAAATTTCAAGAAAAATACAACGAGAAATTAACGTTTACCCCAGTTTTCGTTCAGGCTGTAGCCAAAGCAATTCAGGATTTTCCGATGATAAATGTTTCGGTTGACAGAAAGAATATAATCGTTCATAAAGAAATTAATGTTGGAATGGCAACAGCTTTGCCAAATGGGAATTTAATTGTCCCTGTCGTTAAAAATGCCAACGAAAAAAACTTATACGAATTAGCCAAAACAGTAAACCATTTAGCGGAAAGTTCTCGTAATAACAAACTTAAACCAGACGAAGTTCAAGGAAGTACATTTACAATTTCAAACGTGGGTACCTTTGGAAGTTTAATGGGAACACCTATTATCAACCAACCAGAAGTTGCAATTTTAGCATTAGGAATTATTAAAAAACGTCCCGAAGTAATCACAACTGAAAAAGGTGATGAAATTGCAATTCGAAGTATGATGTATCTTTCATTATCGTTTGACCATCGAGTAGTGGACGGATTTTTAGGAGGTTCATTTCTAAGAAAAATAGGAGATTATTTAGAACAATTTGACACGAATACAATATTATAAATTACAATAAAAACTAAAACAGACTATGTCTTACTCAATAAAAATAACTAAAGTTGAACAATCCAAAGTGAATGAGGTCGATTTGAACAACCTTACTATGGGAACTCAATTTACTGACAATATGTTTATTTGCGATTATGAAAATGGAGAATGGATTAACCCGAGAATAGAACCATTAAATTTAATTCCGACTCATCCTGCGGCGATGTCATTGCATTACGGTCAGGCTATTTTTGAAGGAATGAAAGCAACTTTAGGAAAAAATGAAGTTCCGTTATTGTTCCGTCCCGAAGAAAATGCAAAACGAATGAATTTCAGTGCTGACAGAATGGGAATGCCTTTTTTTCCTGAAGATTTATTTGTAGAAGCTCTTAAGAAGTTTGTAGCAATTGAAAAAAATTGGATACCAACTCAGGAAGGAAGCGCATTGTATTTGCGTCCGTTTATGTACGCCGATGAACCATTTATTGGGATGAGAGCTGCTACAAGTTTCAAATTTATTGTAATGGCATCACCAGCAGGACCATTTTTCAGTAAGCGGATAAAATTATATGCCGAAACTAAATACATTCGTGCAGCAAATGGCGGAACTGGAGAAGCCAAAGCAGCAGGGAATTATGCTGCCGCAATTCGTCCAACGGAAATCGCTAAAGCAAAAGGTTACGACCAAGTACTTTGGTTAGATGCCCGAGATTTTGAATATATTCAGGAAGTAGGAACTATGAATATCTTCTTTAAAATTGATGGAAAAGTAATAACACCAAATTTGAGCGGTTCCGTTTTATCTGGAATTACCAGAATGAGCGTTATTGATTTGCTTCGTGACAAGGGATTTGAAGTTACTGAACGCCCTATCAAAATTTCAGAAATCATAGAAGCTTCAAATAATGGAACTTTAGAAGAAGCATTTGGAACAGGAACGGCAGTAGGAATTGCAATGATTGAAGAAATTGGATACAAAGAAATCGCTATAAAATTGCCAATAGAAAATCCAGTTTCACAAGATATTAATCGCACTTTAAATGCTATTAAAACTCAAAAAACTGAAGATAAATTTGGTTGGATTGTAGAAGCTAAATAATTAATGCTCAACCCTGTCAAAGTTCAAAATTCTGAAAGGGTTTATTAAAATAAATATGTTAGATAAAAAAATATTAGAGACCGCTTTTTCAACAATGGCAACTGCCAAAGCAATGAAAGTACTGTATGAAGACAATTTTAAGATTGTTTCCAAATACGTTCACGCTACTTCTCGTGGTCACGAAGCCATTCAAATAGCCGTTGCAATGCAATTGTTACCCCAAGATTATGCCTTTCCATATTATCGTGACGACGCTATGTTACTCGGAATTGGGATGCAACCTTATGATTTGATGTTGCAATTATTAGCAAAAAAAGACGATCCATTTTCAGGTGGAAGAACCTATTATTGTCATCCAAGTTTAAACGATATTGACAAACCTAAAATTCCACATCAATCTTCGGCAACGGGAATGCAAGCCATTCCTGCAACTGGAGCCGCTATGGGATTTTGGTATAAAGAAAACATCGAAATTGAAAATAAGCAAGAGGAAAAACCAATTGTAATTTGCTCGCTCGGTGATGCTTCCGTAACTGAAGGCGAAGTTGCAGAAGCCTTTCAAATGGCAGCTTTAAAGCAGTTGCCAATTTTATATTTAGTACAAGATAACGGCTGGGATATTTCGGCGAATGCCAAAGAAACTCGGGCTCAAAATGCATTTGAATATGCCAAAGGATTTCACGGAATTGAAGCCATTTCGATTGACGGAGCTAATTTTACCGAAAGTTATTTGGCCATTCAAAAAGTAATAAAAACGATTCGGGAAGAACGCCGGCCTTTTTTGGTTCACACCAAAGTGCCGTTGCTGAACCACCATACATCGGGTGTTCGGATGGAATGGTACCGTGATGATTTGGAAGAAGCAAATTCTCGTGACCCTTTTCCAGTATTACAAAAACAATTATTAGACGCTGGATTTTCATCAAAAGATTTAGAAAAAATAGAAAAGTTGGCTGTTGCCAAAGTGCAAGCGGATTTTGATAAAGCACAATTGGCAGAAGATCCAAAACCAGAAGATTTATTTACGCATGATTTTGCACCAACACCAATTACAGCAGAAGTTGGTGAGAGAAATCCGCCACGAGAAGACAAAGTTGTAATGGTAGATTGCGCCCTATTTGCAGTAGAAGAATTGATGCGAAAACATCCGGAGTGTTTGCTTTACGGACAAGATGTAGGAGGAAGATTGGGCGGCGTTTTTAGAGAAGCAGCTACATTGGCACAAAAATTTGGAGACGAACGAGTTTTCAATACGCCAATCCAAGAAGCATTTATTGTGGGTTCCACAGTCGGAATGTCAGCCGTTGGATTGAAACCAATTGTTGAGGTTCAATTTGCCGATTATATTTGGCCTGGATTAAATCAATTGTTCACAGAAGTAAGCCGTTCCTGTTATTTATCCAATGGAAAATGGCCTGTAAGTATGATTTTGCGAGTGCCAATAGGTGCTTACGGAAGTGGTGGACCCTATCATTCCTCATCGATTGAAAGTATTTTGACAAACATTCGAGGCATAAAAATTGCCTATCCAAGTAATGGTGCCGACCTAAAAGGACTTTTGAAAGCTGCCTATTACGACCCAAATCCAGTGGTCATTTTGGAACACAAAGGCTTGTATTGGAGCAAAGTAAAAGGCACCGATTTCGCTAAAGTTAACGAACCGTCAGAAGATTATATTTTACCTTTTGGAAAAGCGAATATCGTCCAAGAAATTTGGGAGCAAGACGAAGAAACTATTTCTGTAATTACTTATGGAATGGGCGTTCACTGGGCTTTGAATGCTTCTGTGGAGATGAAAAAAAATGTCGAAATCATCGATTTGCGCACTTTATTCCCTTTGGACGAAGAGGCAATTTTGAAATCCGTGCGAAAAACTAAGAAATGTTTGGTCGTAACAGAAGAATCTATAAACACATCTTTTGCGAGAAGTTTGGCGGGTTTAATCCAAGAAAAATGCTTTAAAAATCTTGATGCGCCAGTAATGACAATAGGTTCGGAAAATATGCCAGCCATTCCGTTGAACAGTATTTTGGAGCAAACTATGATTCCATCTACCGAGAAAGTGAAAATTAAAATGTTGGAATTGTTAAATTATTAGAAGCTACCTGCCTGACGGCAGTCAGGTTTCCTGCTGTACATTGCAAGTCCTCACTTGAAAAAGTGTTTTTCCAAGCCATAAAAAGAGCTTCCTTCGGTCGCTTTTTTATGTCAGGAGAAACAACTTTTTCAAGTTCCCGGCTTTCCCCTAAACTCTTATATTTTCCTAATCGATCGAAAATAACTAATAATATTAAATATTTCGTAACTATACTTTACTTTCACTTTAAAGTTTATAAATTTGTATGTATGAAGGAAATCAATAATGAGGAAGAATTAATAGAAGGTGACGATTATTACATTACACCCGAAGGCTATAAATGTTTTACCGAAAAACACCATTTAAATCGAGGCTATTGCTGCAAAAGTGGATGTCGGCATTGTCCTTATGGTTTTGATAAAAAACGAGGAGAAGTCAAATAGTATTTTACTCTTTTTCAAATAAATTGATAATAGATTCAATAAATCAACAACAAAAAATGACTTTTCAAGAACAAATACAAGAAGGAATTCCGACTGTTTTGCCACAACCAAAAAGGTTTGAAACAGAAATAAATCACGCTCCAAAACGAAAAGAAATATTATCGGCAGAAGAGAAAAAGTTAGCGCTTCGCAATGCTTTACGGTATTTTGAACCTAAAGATCATGCTGTTTTAGTTAAGGAATTTTCCGAGGAATTAGAAACTTATGGAAGGATTTATATGTACCGTTTGCGTCCCGATTATAAAATGTATGCCCGTCCAATTTCAGAATATCCTGGAAAAAGTGAGCAAGCAAAGGCTATTATGTTAATGATTCAAAATAATTTAGATTATGCTGTGGCGCAACATCCGCATGAGTTAATTACTTATGGTGGAAATGGTGCCGTTTTTCAAAATTGGGCACAATACCGCCTGACGTTGAAATATTTATCCGAAATGACTGACGAACAAACATTGACGATGTATTCTGGGCATCCAATGGGATTATTTCCTTCTCACAAGGAAGCGCCTCGTGTGGTGGTTACCAACGGAATGGTAATATCAAATTATTCTAAACCAGACGATTGGGAAAAATTCAATGCATTAGGAGTTTCACAATATGGGCAAATGACGGCAGGAAGTTACATGTATATTGGTCCGCAAGGAATTGTTCACGGAACGACAATTACGGTTTTGAATGGTTTTAGAAAAATTAAAAAAAGTCCTTCAGGAGGTTTATTTGTAACTTCTGGTTTGGGAGGAATGAGCGGTGCGCAACCAAAAGCAGGAAATATTTCAGGTTGTATAACAGTTTGTGCCGAAGTAAATCCTAAAATTACGCACCTTCGTCACAATCAAGGTTGGGTAAATGAAATTATTGAGGATTTAGATGAATTGGTCAAAAGAGTGGCGTCGGCGAAAGCCAATAAAGAAATTGTTTCCATTGCATTTCTTGGAAACAGCGTTGAAGTTTGGGAGAAATTCGATAAAGAAAACATTCATATTGATTTGGGAAGCGATCAAACTTCCTTACACAATCCATGGGCTGGCGGTTATTATCCAGCGGGAATTTCATTTGAAGCCGCCAACGAAATGATGACTAAAAATCCTGAATTATTCAAAGAAAAAGTGCAAGAATCGTTACGAAGACATGCAGCAGCTATCAATAAACACAATGCAAAAGGAACCTATTTCTTTGATTATGGAAATGCTTTTTTATTGGAAGCTTCTCGCGCTGGTGCAGATGTTATGGCGGAAAATGGAATTGATTTCAAATATTCGAGTTATGTGCAAGATATTATGGGACCAATGTGTTTTGATTATGGATTTGGTCCTTTTAGATGGGTTTGCGCTTCTGGAAAACCAGAAGATTTAGCCAAAACAGATACTATTGCTTGTCAAGTTTTAGAAGAAATGATGCGACATTCCCCAATAGAAATTCAGCAACAAATGGCTGATAATATTCATTGGATTAAAGGAGCGCAGGAAAATAAATTGGTCGTGGGTTCTCAAGCACGGATATTATATGCTGATGCTGAAGGACGTGTGAAAATTGCCGAAGCATTCAACCAAGCAATTGCAAATAGGAAAATTGAAACTGTCATTTTAGGACGAGATCATCATGATGTTTCAGGCACCGATTCGCCTTATCGTGAAACATCAAATATCTATGACGGCTCCCGATTTACGGCCGATATGGCGATACAAAATGTCATTGGCGATAGCTTTCGTGGCGCAACTTGGGTGTCTATTCACAATGGCGGTGGCGTAGGTTGGGGCGAAGTAATTAACGGCGGATTTGGTATGGTTCTTGATGGAAGTAAAGAGGCTTCAAAGCGCTTACAATCAATGCTTTTTTGGGATGTAAACAACGGAATTTCAAGACGAAGTTGGGCTAGAAATGAAGGTGCTATTTTCGCAATTAAAAGAGCAATGGAAGCCGAACCATTATTGAAAGTTACCCTCCCAAATCTTGTTGACGATTCTTTATTTTAGTTGAAATAACAAATTAATATTCAATTTATAAATTCAAATAATCATGAAAGCAATTAAAATTATTTCAGTATTTATGCTCCTAATTTTGAGTTCTTGTAGCTCTGTTAGAGTTAACTCAGACTACGACAAAAATGTAAATTTTAGTCAATATAAAACCTATGCTTTTCAAAAAAGTGGCGTTGACAAAGTTCAAATTTCCGACTTAGACAAAAAAAGAATTCTAAGAGCCATTGATGTTGAAATGACCAAAAAAGGATTTGCAAAAAGCGAAAATCCTGATTTATTAGTTAATATTTTCACTAAAGAAAGAGAACAAATTGATGTAAACCAATTCAATACAAGTTGGGGATATGGCTGGGGTTACGGCTGGAATCCTTATTTGTGGGGAGGACAAACCAATGTAACTTCATCCACAGAAGGCACGCTTTACATCGATTTAATAGATGCTAAGAAAAAAGAACTTGTTTGGCAAGGTGAAGGCGAAGGCTATTTAACAAAAGTTCGAAGTGAAAAAGAAGCCAGAATCAATGAATTTGTATCTAAAATATTAGCGCAGTTTCCTCCAGAGAAATAGTTTTTTAATTAATTGAAAGTTTTTGTTATCTGAGGTGTTAGCAAAACCATTTTTTATTTCAACTATTTATAAGTCTTTTATCTGATATGGATTTCCGATAAAGGCCAAATTGTTATTTTTTAAATGTAACTCTTTGAAATTGAGAAATCTAATTATTTTACATTAATCGAATTTTAAATGGATTTTAATTTATATTAATAGGTAATAGATTTAAAATTAATCCCTTTCCACACTCGTTAAACTTGTCACAATTTCAAAATCTGATGAAATACCATTTCTTTTTTTGTATTTTTGACAAGCAATAAATATTTTATGACAGAAGAAAGAGTAATATTGGTAAATGAATTGGACGAGCCAATAGGAACGATGGAAAAAATGGAAGCTCACGAAAAAGCAGTTTTGCATCGTGCGTTTTCAGTTTTTATTTTGAATAAAAACAATGAAATTATGCTCCAACAACGAGCACATCAGAAATACCATTCCCCTTTATTATGGACTAATACGTGTTGTAGTCATCAACGTTTTGGAGAATCCAATATTGAAGCGGGAACCCGAAGATTAAGAGAAGAAATGGGTTTTGAAGCCGAACTCAAAGAGCTGTTTCATTTTATTTATAAAGCGCCGTTCGATAATGGCTTGACCGAACACGAACTAGATCACGTGATGATTGGATATTTTAATGACGAACCTCAAATAAATACTGAGGAAGTTGAAAGTTGGAAATGGATGAAAATCGAAGATATCAAGGAGGATATGATTGTCAATCCAGAATTATATACAATTTGGTTTAAAATAATTTTCGATGAATTCTACCATTATTTAGAAGATCATAAAATTTAGCATTATTGAATCATTTTATTTTGGAATTTGAATTCCGAAATCTAAAATCAAAAATATGAAAGTTACCATAAGCAGAAAAGCACATTTTAACGCAGCGCACCGTTTGTATAGAAAAGATTGGTCATTTGAAAAAAATGATGCCGTTTTTGGCAAATGCAACAATCCTAATTTCCATGGTCATAATTAT
>CANINJ010000079.1 GCA_947468985.1 Bacteroidota bacterium | reverse complement strand
TTATAGGTTCTAATGGTGGTTTCTGTACAACCTGAAACTGTTGGCGCACTATCATTTACGAATGTAACATTTGGCGTTGAACAATTATCCAGAGCATCAGTTACAACGGCACTATTTGGATTTTCAAACGTTCCATTGCAACCAGAAATTGAAATATCAGTTGGATTTGAAGCTGTTGGTTTTGTAGTATCTAAATTGCTAATGGCTTGAATCGCACTTCCTCTGTTTCCACAAATATCAGTAACTCTGAAAGTTCGAGTTATAATAATTGGGCAAGTTCCCGTGCTTCTATCTTGATAAGTAATATTTGAAATTGTTGATGTATCGAAAAAAGTACCGCCAAGTTGGTTGAAAGTTGCAATTGAAATTGGTATTTCAGTTGTAGAATATGGCATTGAAATCGCCGAAAGACATCCTTGAAATGACACATTTAAAGGCACTGAAACAGATGGACTTATTCCGTCACCATTAGTTAATGAAGTAGAAAGGGATTGTTGGCAACCGTTGCTATCGGTTACTAAAACACTATAATTACCCGCCCCAATATTGATTTGGTCTTTCAACGGAATCACAACGCCATTTCCATTCCAAGAATAGGTGTAAGTTGGATTTCCTCCTGATACAACTAAATTTATTCCCCCTGTTTCACTTCCAAAACAGGCTATTGGAATCTGCGTTGCGGAAAGTGACAAGGCATTATTAGGTTGCGTAATTGTGAAAGTTGATGCTGCAGAACAACCATTTCTAGTAGTTACTTTCACAGTATAAGTCCCTGCAGTTAAATTTATTTGATCTTCATTTGTAGCAATTACTCCCGTTCCAGTCCATAAATAAGTATATGGCGCTAAACCTGAAATCGTAATATTAATGCTTCCTGTTGCGCCTCCATAACACAATACATTTGTTTTAGTTGCAGTAATTATTGGCGGTACATTAGGTTCAATTGTAATAGGATACGATTTAAACGCTCTTCTCCCACAAGCATCTGTAACTACAACAGAAACAATACAATTAACTTCAACGGCACTTACAGGAATTATAAAGTTGGTATTTGTACCAGTTGGATTGGAAAAAGTTCCGCCACAACTTGACGACCATTGATAGAATAATGGACTATTAGTTGGTGAAGTTGCTGTAATGCTTAACGCGATTGAATTTGCTCCACAAACAATAGCAGCTACTGAAGTTATCGAAATAATTTTCGGACTTTTCCCTTGAGGCGAATCAAATGAAAAATTCAACATTGCTCGTTGCGCCGCAATTCCATCTTGAGAATTTATGTTGTGACTGTGTCCCGCTTCGTACATTACTTTTCCTCGATTTACGTCTCCAAAACCATGCCCAAAAGCTATTATTGCGGCTTTTCCTGGAGAATCACCATTTAATACATCTATTTGATTTGGATCCCAAACCGAAACAGTTGTTGAAGGCCTCCAACCTCCAAAACTACTAGGTAAATATACCTTTTCTGAACCATTTTTTGTTGCTCCATCAATAATGCCCATAAACTGCATGTAGGGACTTTGTGGATTTGAATACAGATACGGAAATTTACTGCTTTGAGAATGAGAATTATAAATAATCAAACTTGGTATTGGATCATTGGATAAAAAATTCAGTTTTTGAGATGGATTACTTGGATTTGAAAGTCCCTCAGATACACTAACTGAATGACAAGCTTCCCAAATCCATCCTTGATTTCCACCATTTGCAAAAGAATTATTCCATTGAAATAATTTTCCGTGAGTCGCCCAAGTTGGATCTGCATGTGGTAAAATAAATAAATCATCGCAATAACTAAGAGTTGTTGGCAATGAAGTTCTAAAAGCTGAAACAGGAATCCCTGCATTATTTATATAGGTTGCAGCAATTGAACCATTATCGGTGTCCATAACCCAATTCGGATTTTCATACATTTCTTGATAAACAGGAACCGTAACATCAACAAGTGTAGTGTGAACAACAACCCCTTGGGTTACAAACGATGCAATCGCAGCTTGTACACTTGGAACAATTGCAAACTGTTTTTCAATAATGAATGGACCACCTTTGAAATTAATTCCATCAACTGTAAAATCGACGCCGTCTTTAACTTTAGTGGGGTTTATTGACCAAATAACTGGGACTTTTTGAACAGTCAAAAAATTATAAACTAAACCGTAAGGCTTTAACGCATTTCCATAAGTTTGTGGAACAATCCCCATATTGATAATTACAGAACCCGAAGGAATGGTTTTGTTTTGTGCAAGTAAAAAATTTGAAAACACTAAAAATACGAATGGTAATATAATATTTTTGTAATTCAAAATTGTAGCTTGATGAGTATGATTTTTCATAAGTATTATTTAAAAAATTGTATTTATATGAAATATTGGGATTAAATATTGTAGAATATTAACCTCTTTTTTAGTATTAATTTAGTTCTAATAATATGTTAATAAATTATTGATGCTAAATTAGTTACGAATAAAATATATTAAATCAAAAGTGCTTTTATCTACTGAAATACTCGATGAAAAGGAATAAAATTTCAAATATTAATTTTGATGTTTATAAATTGAGTATTTAAAATAAATAGTTGTAATAATTTTACTGTTAATTAAAATCTATTAACTGTAAAATTGTTCATCAAATGGAATAAAATTGATGAGGTTTGATGTTATGAATTCGATGATTTGGTTTTATTGAAATAGCATTTAGTTTTCGACTTTCAATATTCTACAAATTGAAATTTTGAGTATAAATCTTACAAATATTAGCTTGTGTCATTATAATTTTGTAAATTGTAATTCGATTTATAAAATGGCACTCCAAATTGTCAATAAATTACTTTCCTATGAAAAATTTAATACTAATTAGACATGCGAAATCCAGCTGGGACACACCAGTGAATGATAAAGACCGCCATATTTCAAATCGAGGGGTGAAAGATGCTCATTTATTATCTTCAAATATTCTGAAATATTTACCCGAAAAATTCGTTATTTTGAATAGCAATGCCAAAAGAGCAATCGAAACAGCTATAATTTTCGCTCAAAATTGGATGTGTCCTTTGGAAAGCATTATTTTTATGGATGATTTGTATACATTTGATGAAAATCAGTTGGAACGAACGATAAAATCGTGCAACAATGATTATGAAAATGTTATTCTTTTTGGACATAATGCTGCAATAACAAATTTTGTTAATAAATTTGGCGATATTTTAATTGTTAACGTTCCAACTTCTGGTTTAGTTTCTATTAATTTTGATTGCGAGAATTGGAATTTATTAAGCAAAGGAAAGACTGAAAAAACACTGTTTCCAAGAGATTTAAAATTATGATTAGAGATATTGAATATAAATATATTGATAGAGAAAAAAGTTGGCTCGCCTTTAATGCCAGAGTGCTACAAGAAGCTGCCGATGAAAATGTTCCTTTATTAGACAGATTACGTTTTTTGGGTATTTTTTCTAATAATTTAGATGAATTTTTCCGTGTTCGTTACGCCGCAATTCGCAGATTAAGCTTGTCAGGAGTTTCAGGTGAGAAAGTTTTAGGCGGAATTAGTGCTCATCAATTGGTAAAAGATATTACGGAAATTGTAATCCAACAACAATCTGAAAGTTTACGGATATTAAATATAATTGAAAGTAAACTTCAAGAAGAAAATATTTTTATAATCAATGAAAATCAAATTTCAAGTGAACAGGAAAATTTCATCAAAGATTTTTTCATTCAAAAAGTTAGTCCTGCACTAGTTACAATTATCTTAAATGATTTAGCTGAATTTCCAATTCTTAAAGATACTTCGGGATATCTGGCTGTAAAATTAGTAATGAAAGCGGAATCAGAATCTAAAATTTTAGGTTTTGTAAAGCAAAAATCAAAAGCTCGATATGCTGTAATTGAAATTCCTAAATCAATCAACCGTTTTGTTGTGCTTCCATCAATCGATGAAAAGCAATATGTAATATTATTGGACGATGTAATTCGTCATAATCTTTCAAGTTTGTTCAATATTTTTGATTACAAAAGTGTTTCTGCTCATATGATAAAAATCACCAGAGATGCACAATTGGACATTGATAGCGATATGAGTAAGAGTATGTTAGAGAAAATCGCAACCAGTGTAAAAGACAGAAGAATAGGAGAGCCAGTTCGATTTATTTACGACCAATCTATAGGAAAAGATACATTGAAATTTTTCCTTGTCAATATGGGAATTGATGCTTCAGATAGCATTATTCCTGGAGGAAGATACCACAACCGACGCGATTATATGGATTTTCCAAACCTTGGAAGATTTGATTTATTATATGCCCCCAAAATTCCTTTGCCAGTTGATGGCTTGAGTCTTGACGGTAGTATTTTGAATAAAATAGCAAAGAAAGATTACCTTGTAAATGCGCCGTATCAGTCTTTTTCATATATAATAAAATTCCTTAGAGAGGCTGCTTTAGATCCAAATGTGACCGCTATTAAAATCACATTGTACCGATTGGCAAGAAATTCTCAAGTAATTAGTTCGCTCATAAATGCGGCCAAAAACGGGAAGAAAGTAACCGTACAAATTGAACTTCAAGCTCGTTTTGACGAAGCAAGTAATATTTTTTATGCTGAACAAATGCAAACCGAAGGAATTGAACTAATTTTCGGAATTAAAGGATTGAAAGTTCATAGTAAAATTTGTCTGGTTGAGAGAATTGAAAACGGAAAATTAGTTCGTTATGGAATAATTTCCACAGGAAATTTTAACGAATCAACCGCTAAAGTATATACCGATGTTACACTATTTACAAGTCATCAGCAAATATTAAAAGACGTTTCTAAAATATTTGACTTTTTCGATGTCAATTATAGAGTGCATCGTTACAAGCATTTAATTGTTTCGCCACATTATATGCGTTCAAAATTTAATAAATTAATTGACAGGGAAATTATAAATGCTGAAGAAGGAAAAGTGGCGTTTATGAAACTAAAATTGAATAGTTTAACAGATATTCAACTTATTGATAAATTATACGATGCAAGTAATGCGGGTGTGAAAATCCAACTTCAAATCAGAGGGATTTGTTCTTTGATTCCTGGTGTTAAAGGAATGAGTGCCAATATTGAAGCGATTAGTATTGTCGATAATTATTTGGAACATTCCCGAGTTTACATTTTTGGAAATGAAAATGATCCTGAAGTTTATATTTCTTCTGCCGATTTTATGACGCGAAATATCGATGGTCGAGTAGAAGTAACATGCCCAATTTATGACGAACGAATCAAAAATGAAATAATTGATATTTTCAAAATTGGATGGAAAGGAAACGTAAAAGCCCGATTACATTCTGATAAGTTAGATAATAAATATAGAGTTCGTGGAAGCAATCCTGTTTTCAGAGCCCAACAAGAAACCTATAATTATTATTTGAATCGACTTGATGTTATTTCTGAAAGTTTATAATAAACAAAATTAATTTAGCCTAAAATAAGAACATTAAATGATTACAATAAGAAAATATGCAGCAATTGACGTTGGTTCTAATGCAATGCGGCTTTTGGTGGCAAATATTATTGAAGAGGACGGAAAGGAAACTCAATTTAGCAAAAGTGCTTTAGTTCGGGTGCCAATTCGTTTGGGTCAAGATGCTTTTACGGTTGGTGAAATTTCGGAAGAAAACATTGATAGAATGGTTGATGCTTTGAAAGCTTTCAAATTATTAATGAAAGTTCACAAAGTAGAAAAATATATGGCTTGTGCAACTTCAGCAATGCGAGAAGCCTATAACGGAAGGGAAGTTGTAGAAATAATCAAGAAAAAGGCAGATATAAAAATCGAAATTATTGACGGTAAAAAAGAAGCTGCAATTATTGCTTCAACTGATTTACATTATCTATTAAAAACTGAAAAAACATATTTGTATGTTGATGTTGGTGGAGGAAGTACCGAATTTTCATTGTTTTCAGATGGTAAAATGATTGCTTCTAAATCCTTTAAAGCAGGAACGGTTCGTTTATTGAATGAAGTTGTAAGTGATTTAGTTTGGCTTGAAATTGAAAAATGGATAAAAACAAACACAGCAGATTTCGATGATGTAACTTTAATTGGTTCGGGTGGAAACATCAATAAACTATTTAAAATGTCGGGAAAAATGCAAGACAAACCGTTGTCTTATATGTATGTAAATTCACAATATGCGTTTTTAAATTCACTTACTTACGAGCAACGAATCTCTGAATTAGGATTAAATGCAGATAGAGCCGACGTTATTGTTTTGGCTACAAAAATATATTTGAACGCAATGAAGTGGAGTGGTGCAAGAAGTATTTATGTGCCTAAAATTGGACTTTCTGATGGAATTGTGAAGGCGTTGTATTATGGGAAAATTTAATAAATCTACTTTAAATCATTTTCAAATTTTACATCGAATAAATTCGTAAAAGCATTTTTTATTTTACCATTTTCATCCAAAACTAACGCTCTGTGAATTTTGGTAATTGCCCATTTATTTTTAATATCTTCAAAATTGGCGCAACGGTATTCTTGAATTCCTTCAAATTTGTAATTTGACAACAAATCAATCCATTCGTCTTGTTCTTTATCAAGATTAATCGCAATGAATTGATAATCACGGTATTTTAATTTAAATGCCAATGCTTTTTTGTGAGCTGCTGCCAAATGCGTTAAAGCTTCTTTTGTATAAAAGAATAAAACAGTTTTTTTCTTTACAAATGAATTAGAAGAAACGGTCATTCCGTCTTTATCTATAAGGCTTACTTCAGGTAATTGATTTCCAGCGATTAATAATTGAATGGCATTTCCAATCTTTAGAATCTCATTTTTCTTGCTATTATCGGTTGAGAATTTTCTATAAGATTCAAGAAATTTCTGATTGTTTACCATATTTTGATCTTCCAATAAATAGGAAAAAGCAATGTTATTAAGAATACTGTTTTTTACTTTTTCATTTTTAATCAAAGTATCTGCAATGTTCAATTTATTTATGTTTGTTGTTAATGCCAAATCAACATCCGAAAAATGATTGTGGTATTTTACTGCGCCAACATTGTTCAATAATTGCGATAAATAGATTACAAACGGGGAATAAGTTGATAATTCTAGATCATTGAAATCGATATTTTTTCGATAATCATAATAATGATTGGGTAATTTCTCAAACACATCTTCCGCTGTTCTCAATTTATGAATAACGGGATACAATTCTTTTTTGGAGTAGTAATTAAAATCTAACGATGCTTTTGCAAATGCGTCAAATTCTTTAGACCATTTAATTTCGTTTTTATGAACGTTGTAGCATCTTTTATTTGTTTTATAAGTAGCATCTATATTTGATGTAAATTTTGAAATATCTTTATCATAAACATCAAACATTTTCTCTTTGTCAGATTTGTATTTTAAATACGATTCCATCAAATAATTGTTTTTGGTATCGCCTCTTCCACAAAAAATGATGGATTCATCAAAATCTTTGGAATTTATATGAACCATAATACTGTCATTTTTATCAAAATAGACATATTGGTATTCTGGATCGTGCTTAAACGAGTACATTCCTGGTGTTAAAGAATCGAATTGGATAAAAAAAGTATTGTCTTTTTGAAGTGGAATAGTGTCAATCACAACACCATTTTTTGAAAAATAGACGAAACGATTTGTAGGATTTGTCACTTCGCCACCAAAATACGCACGATAATCATTGGATTTAAATTCTTTATTACAAGAACTCAAAAACAATAGAAAAATAGAGGGAAATAATAGTAAAAAGGACGATTTGGGTAATTTCATATTCATAACGCTACCTACAAAAATATCGAGTACATTCTAATTTCAATGTTAATAGATAGTTAAATTAAAGTGCGCCTCTTTTTCAAGCTATGAATTGGCTGAAATTCAGGTATTTTTTCTACTTTTGCAAAAATATTATTTAAATAGAAAATCAATGTTATCAGTTAATAATTTATCAGTTCAGTTTG
>CANINJ010000078.1 GCA_947468985.1 Bacteroidota bacterium | reverse complement strand
TGTGATTGTAGTTCAACTCATTGACAACAACTTAATTATACCAATGATTGTTGGCTCTAAAGTACAAATTAATGCTTTTGTTTCCATTGTTGGAATAATAGTAGGAGGTGTAATTGCAGGTTTTTCAGGAATGTTTTTAGCAATTCCCATAATTGCTATTCTAAAAGTTATTTTTGACAGAATAGAATCGTTAGAGCCTTGGGGTTATTTAATGAGTGACGATTTACCGAAGAACTATTCTTGGAAAAATAAATCAAATCCTGAAGTTGAAAAACCTATTGCCATTTTAGATTTTAAAACTCCAATCGTTCAAAATAGCATCCTTGATTCTGATGAAATTGATTTAAATTAAATGTTTTTTATTATTCTTTTCAATACTCAAATTGAAATAAAAAATCAGATACCTAATTAAAAAAAAAGATTTTTCTTATTATTTACCGTTTATTCCTAAAAACGCCCACTTATTACCTGGCATTTTTTTTATTGAAAAAATAACCTGACTTTTATTAAATATTAAAAGCCATTTAAGTTTAAATCTTTTTGATATTGAATAGTTTAATTTTTAGCAAATTAAATACTATAAATAATCAAATTAGTTTTTAAATAATACATCCATTAAAATATAAAGGGCAGTAATCTTATGTTTTTTTTTTGAAAATTTTAGTAAATTTATGTTCTTGTTCCGTGAAAGATTGGCATTACTTGCTTCACTTCCACTCCATATTCTTATTAATTGGCATCTTACTGTTAATTTCTAAAATTAAGCTTTCTATTGGAATAGCCTCTATAACTGACTCGCGAGTTAAACAATAATTAGAAATTAATTTTGTTAATTCAGAGATGTTAATTAGTTCTTCTTTTACGACAATTGCTTTATGTATAATCATAAATTTAATAGTTTAAATTTTAATGAAACGCATCTAAATAGAACAATTGGAGTAAACAAAATTAAATTTATCAGAATGCAAATATAACTATTATATGGAGCGAAAAACAAACACCTGATAATAATAAAACTAATTGGAAAATAAAAATTTAAATTCTATATAATTGATATTTAAATATTTTCATTTTAATATTTAAATACTTTAATTTACTCTACTCGAATAACGCCAATTACCAAAGCTACCCCTAAGATTTTTGAAATTGCAAGTTCAAATGAGTCGTAGCTTTCATTATCACTAATTAATGTGATTTTATCTGTACTACTCCCTTTTTTGATTCTTTTTGTTAAAGTTCCTTGTGACGTTTCTAAAACATATACTTTGTCCCATTGAAAAAAGAAATCTTCCATATCCAATTTTTTACAAGCAACAATGTCACCACTATTATATTTAGGATACATGGAATCGCCTTTAATTTGAACTAAATAATCAGCATCTTTAAATGTTGGAATTACAAACTGTTCATTATCGAATTCCATTATTTTATAAAATTCAGAAACCAAACCATCCGATGTATCTGATGTACTATAATAGACACCTTTTGACTGTCCAATTTTAGAAGTTCGCACACCATTTTTTACCATAGTACCATTTCCTGTTAACAACCATTCCGAATTAATATCAACACATTTAGTAAATACCAACTCGGTATCAAATGTATTTCTGGCTTTCCAGTTGTAGAGCACTTGAGGCGAAATCCCTAAAAAGGCAGCAAAATCAGTGTCTCTCTTAAAAGCGTAATGCTTTTTTATGTCATTTAAAATCTCAGATTTATCCATCAAAAAAAATATACTTTTTATTTAAAAATAATTAACACTTGTTTACATAAATAAACGTTAAGTTTATTTACTTTTGTATCAATAATTGAAACAAGCCAAGCAATGAGCAAAGATAAACAAAAAAAGAATTATAATAAATATGTATCTGTGGTTGTTAACCGATTAAAAGACAAATATGGGCTATCAACACAGTTCATTCATCAATCATTAAGAGGCGACAGGGTAAGCGAAACTTCTGAAAAGATTGTAGCTGACTATAAAATATTAGTTAAAGAAGTTGAAAAAGCTTTATTAAAATAAATTTTCAAAAAAAATGTTAAATTTACAATGCTAATATGAATTAAAAGAAATTTCTTATTTTTTAAATCCTTTATTGTTTAATTAGATTAAATAAAAATAAAACGTTCTGAAAAATATTTCATTTAAAATTTATATTAATAATATTTAAAAAATAGATTTGACTTTAAACGATGCTTATTTTATTTATAAACATTTAATTTTTTTGATGAATTTAAAACGCTATTTTACAATTTTTTAATTCAAAATAAACAATTTAAAACATATTAACGGATATAATACAAAAAAAACGCCTGATTTCTCAAGCGCTTTTCAAAAAAAAAATAGACTCTAATTATTTTTTGTCAGCCATTTTAGCACAACATCCTGCTTTTTTTTCTTTATCGCAAGATTTGATTTCTTTTACCGAACATTCTTTTTTAGCTTTTTCTTTTGGTTTTTTCTCTTGTGCATTCACATTCATTGAAACTGACAAAAGCGCTACGGATAAAACTGCTACTAAATTTTTCATTTTGATTTGTTTAAAGTTTGTTATTAATTACAAAAACGCAAGGTAAAAATAATGATTATTTGTAATATCAACTCTATTTTAGTAAATATTTAAGTAAATAAAAAGCTTACTGTTACAGCAATTCAATTGAACCCCTATTCAATCTTATTTTTCCCTCATTTTCTAATGCTTTCAACAAACGAGAAACAACAACTCTTGAAGTGTGCAAATCATCCGAAATTTCTTGATGCGTACTTTGAATTGAATCAGTTTTATTGATTTTTGCTTTTTCATATATATAAGCCAACAATCGTTCGTTCATATTCATAAAAGCCAAATGATCAATCGCTGACAACATTTCTTTCAAACGACTGTTATAACTATTGAAAACATAAACTCTCCAACTTTTATATTTCCCAAGCCATTCCTCCATTTTTTCAACTGGAATCATAATTACAGTTCCATCAGTTTCGGCAATTGCTCTAATTTCACTTTTTGTTTGACCCATGCAACACGCCATAGTCATTGCGCAAGTATCCCCTTTTTCAATAAAATACAAAAGCAATTCACCTTCATCAAAATCCTCGCGTAATATTTTTATGGCTCCATTAATTAATAGTGGCATTCTTTTTATGTAATCTCCAAAATCAATCAGAATATCTCCCTCCTTAAATAAATGCAATTTGGAAACCTTTGCTATCTCTTCAATTAATTCATCTTCAAATACAAAACCATACGTTTCCTTAAGTAAATCGACCATAATTATTTAATAAAATTATTTTCATAAATAGAAATCCATTCAAAAACAGTCATTTTAGCAGCTAATTCCCCTATTAATTCAAACGGTATGTCCTCCATTTTCTTAAATCGAATACAACTTTTTCCCATATCAATCTTGGATTTAACTAGTTTAGAATATTCGGTAACAAACCAATTCAACAAATCAGGATTTGCATAAATCCCCATATGATATAAAGCAACAAAATTCTTTTGTGAAGCAATATTCATAAAGGGCAAGGGTAAATTTGGTTTGCAATGATACCCTTTTGGATAAATAGAATGTGGCACAACATAACCCAACATTCCATAAGACATTTCCTCTTGAAAACCTTCAGGCAAATTCAGTTTTATGATTTTTCGAAGTTTTTCAATTGTCAATTTCCGTTCTTCAGGCAGCGAATCAACATATTCCTTAGGCGTTTTACAATCTAATTGCATATATTAAATTTATTTAGCTAAATTAGAAAATAAAACACCATCAAGGAAGAATAATTAATTTAATCTACTATTTTTTTTAGATATTTGTATAAATAAAACTCCCAATGAAAAAAAATACCGCTTCAATTCTATTAGCAATTTTCACTACAATTTGTTTTGCTCAAGAACAAACTACAAAATATCTAAATACTATATCAAAAGAAGCGCTGAAAACCAATATAGATATTGTTGCTTCCAATGAAATGGAAGGACGAGAAACAGGCTCTAAAGGGCAAAAGACAGCAGGAAATTATTTGATTTCGCAATATAAAAAAGCTGGAATTTCATTTCCAAAAGGGGCAATAGATTATTATCAAAAAATTCCCGCAGCTTTTCTAAATGCACAATACAATGAAAATTTGCCCGATTCCGAAAACATTTGGGCATTCATAGAAGGTTCCGAAAAGCCAGATGAAATCATTGTAATTTCTGCTCATTACGATCATATTGGAATAAAAAACGGAAAAATTTTCAATGGTGCCGATGACGATGGTTCAGGAACTGTAGCTGTTTTAGAAATTGCAAAAGCATTTCAAATTGCCAAAAATGAAGGTCACGGCCCAAAACGTTCTATACTTTTTCTTCACGTAACTGGTGAAGAACACGGACTTCACGGCTCTCGATTCTATTCTGAAAACCCATTATTTCCATTAGCAAACACCATCACCAACATCAATATCGATATGATTGGACGCCGTGATGAAGCCCACAAAGACTCCAATAATTATGTTTATTTAATAGGTTCCGACTACCTTTCAACCGATTTATACACCATTTGCGAAGCCGCCAACAAGAACTTTATCAACCTCAACATCGATTATACGTTCAACGACCGAAACGATCCCAACCGATTTTATTATCGCTCAGACCACTATAATTTTGCCAAAAACGGCATTCCATCCGTGTTCCTTTTCAACGGTGTTCACGCCGATTATCACAAAGCAACGGACACTCCCGACAAAATAGAATTTGATGCTTTAGCCAAAAGAGCTCAATTCGCCTTTGCCATCGCTTGGGATTTGGCAAACCGAGAAAACCGCCCCGTTGTTGACAAAGACGGAAACTAAACTGCTAAATTTAATTTGGGTGTGCCCTCGTTTTTCACGAATTTGGGTACTCCAACTATTTCGATAAACTCGGTCGGGCAGTACGCTACAATCCACGCCCAAAAGCGTGGGATTTCCGCTGCCGTCCCTCACACAAAAAAGGGCTTAAATGAAAATTCTGGCAGAAAATAAATTTTTAGGAAATCCTTTTTAAAATCCGTTTAATCTGTGCAAATCTGTGGCAAAAAAACTGCTTTATAATCCTTTTTAATCTGTGCATCTGTGGCGAAAAAACTTTAAACTTTAAATTCCTAAATCCTACCGCAAAACAACATCTTTCACAATATCACGACGCAATTCCTCATTTATCATAGCGATAATTTTAGATTTTCCGTGACTTAATTCCTCCCGCAAAACAGAAGACGTTAATTCTACATATAACGTGCTTCCTTTCAAAGTTACATTTTTTGTATAACTGTTCACGCCATTTCCCATCAACGAAACCCACGCCTCTTTCACAGAAACTTGATCCATTCCGGGTTGCAATTTGTTGCTCTGGATAATTTCTTTTAAAACATCCCCAATCGAACTTTCGTTATTTAGTCGTTTTGCCATCTCCCAAGATATTTATCGGTGTCGATTTTTTATAATAATATTCAGCTTTCGAAGCATTTATAACCACCAATTTATCACTTGAAAGCGATTCAATTTCCTCTTTCCATTTTGCATAAGGCGTGCTATAATTGATATAAGCAATATCGTTTTCAAAAGTAATTTCAATTTTCTCAAATTGATCATTTACTAAAAATCGTCCGTCCAATTGCGGCATTACTTTCTTTCTAAAACCTTTAATTCCAGTAACTTTAAAAAAATCAAATGACTCGTTATAAGTATAGTTCTTTTTAGTTCCATCAAACAAAATCACTTTTTCAATTTCCCAATAGCCATTCAATTTAGAAATGTCATTTTTAGTAATCTTTTGATGACAGGCAAAAAAAACTAAAATAAAAAGAAGAACAACAATTTTTTTCATAAGAATATACATTTCCACAAATTTACTTTATTCTAAATTTTAAAAGACATTTTTTTTAATTAAAAACCAAATTATATTAAACTTATTCTTATTTTTAATGTCCTATTTCAAACTCTAATTATGAAAAATATAAATTTCCTTTTGTTAGCAATAGTTTTTCTATTATTAAGCTGTTCTAAAGACAATAATGCTACAGTCGAAACCAACTACTTCCCTCCTATTGACGGGAGTTCAACTTGGGAAACACAATCAATTGCATCTTTAAATTGGAATCAAAATGCAGTACAACCGTTATTAGATTACTTAGAATTGAAAAATTCCAAATCATTTATAATTCTTGTAAATGGCAAAATTGTAATGGAAAATTATTTCAACGGACACACAGCAACAACACTTTGGAAATGGAACAGTGCGGGGAAAACTTTAACGTCAACTGTCACTGGAATTGCGGAACAAGAAGGATATATTACTACCAATAATAAGGTTTCAGATTATTTAGGAACAGGTTGGACAAGCGCGCCTTTAGCAAAAGAAAATCTAATTACTTGCAAAAATTTATTAATGATGAATTCGGGATTAGATGATTCTTTGGGCGATGAAGTTTCGCCAAGCAATCTTCAATATGTTTCGGATTCAGGGACTCGATGGGCGTATCATAATGTATATGTAAAACTTCAAGATGTTGTTGAACAAGCAACTGGACAAAGCTGGAATAACTATTTCAACACCAAATTACGAGATAAAATTGGAATGAGTTCAAATGGATTTTGGTATATCGGAACTGGCACAAATTTAGGCTTAAAAATATATTTCAGCACTACTCGAAGTATGGCTCGTTTTGGATTATTAGCATTAAATAATGGAAATTGGAATGGAACTCAAGTAATCAATTCAACTTATTTAAATCAAGCAACAAGTACTTCTCAAAATATTAATTTATCTTATGGATATTTATGGTGGCTGAACGGTAAGTCCAGTTTTCATTTGCCTCAAACACAATTACAATTTAGTGGAAGTTTAATTTCATCGGCTCCAACCGATATGTATATGGCTTTGGGGAAAGACGATCAGAAAATCTATGTAATTCCAAGTAAAAAAATGGTTGTTATCCGAATGGGAGATGCCGCAGATAGTGCAAATTTAGCCTTGTCTGATTTTGACGAAGTGTTATGGCAGAAGATTAGTGCGTTATACCAATAGAAACAAAACCACAAAAAAAGAGCCTTGATTGCTCAAGACTTTCTAATGTTTATTCGATATTATTTACTCAAATACATTTTTCGTCTGGAGTATAATTCATAAAACTGGTCGTCTTTTAAATCGTCAATAAACAAAATGCTTTCCCCAGTGGATTTCATTTCTGGTCCCAATGCTTTATTTACACCGTGGAATTTGCTAAATGAAAAAACGGGTTGCTTGATTGCATAACCTTTTAATTGTGGATTGAATTTAAAATCGGTTACTTTATTGTGTCCCAACATTACTTTCGTGGCATAATTTACATACGGTTCACCATAGGCTTTTGCAATAAAAGGAACCGTTCTTGAGGCTCTCGGATTGGCTTCAATGATATAAACCACTTCGTCTTTGATGGCAAATTGGATATTGATTAAACCAACGGTTCTCAATGCCAATGCAATTTTCTTGGTATGTTCTTTTATTTGAGTCATCACCAATTCCCCTAAATTAAACGGCGGTAAAGTGGCGTTACTATCGCCTGAATGCACGCCACAAGGTTCGATATGTTCCATTATTCCAATGATATACACATTTTCACCATCGCAAATAGCATCGGCTTCAGCCTCAATTGCACCGTCAAGATAATGATCTAAAAGTAATTTATTTCCAGGAATCGATTTTAATAAATCAATTACGTGTTCTTCTAATTCTTGTTTATTGATTACGATTTTCATTCCTTGACCACCCAAAACATAGGAAGGTCTAACCAAAAGTGGGAAATCTAAAACATCCGCTAAAGCACTTGCATCGTCGGCTGTTTCTGCAATTCCGAATTGTGGAAATGGAATTTTCAACTCTGTTAATAGTTCAGAAAAACGACCTCTATCTTCTGCTAAATCTAATGCATCAAATGAAGTTCCAAGGATTTTAATTCCGTATTTTGATAGCTTTTCAGCCAATTTCAATGCTGTTTGACCACCCAATTGAACAATTACACCTTCTGGTTTTTCGTGACGAATAATATCGTAAATATGTTCCCAAAATACAGGTTCAAAATACAATTTATC
>CANINJ010000077.1 GCA_947468985.1 Bacteroidota bacterium | reverse complement strand
TAAAATCAGCACAAGTTTTTGATTACCTGAAACACGCTTCCGATTATGGTTTGACTGTTTCATCGTTTGATAAAGATTTCACAGCGGTTGTAGGACGTAGCCGAGGAATTGCTGACGGAATGAGCAAAGGCGTTCAATTCCTAATGAAAAAAAATAAAATTGATGTGATTGATGGTTTTGGTAAAATGAAACCTGGAAAAAAAGTAGCCGTTACCGCTGCCGATGGAAAAGTAACCGATTACGATGCCGATCATATCATTATTGCAACAGGAGCGCGCTCTCGCGAATTGCCAAACTTACCTCAAGACGGTGTTAAAGTAATTGGATACCGTCAAGCAATGACCTTAGCAACGCAACCAAAATCAATGATTGTAGTAGGTTCTGGAGCTATCGGAGTTGAATTTGCACACTTTTATAACGCAATGGGAACCGATGTAACTATCGTTGAATTCCTTCCAAATATTGTTCCTTTAGAAGACGAAGACATTTCTAAACAAATGGAACGTTCGATGAAAAAAGCGGGCGTAAAAATTATGACCAATTCTTCTGTAGAAAGAATTGACACTTCAGGAGCTGGCGTAAAAGCATATGTAAAAACTGCAAAAGGAGAAGAAATTCTTGAAGCCGACATCCTACTTTCAGCTGTGGGAATCAAAACCAACCTTGAAAACATTGGATTAGAAGAAGTTGGAATTGCAACCGACAGAGATAAAATTTTGGTAAACGATTTCTACCAAACCAACATTCCTGGCTATTACGCTATTGGCGATGTCGTTCCAGGCCCAGCATTGGCGCACGTTGCATCTGCCGAAGGAATTACTTGCGTAGAAAAAATCGCAGGATTGCACGTCGATCCAATCGATTACGGAAATATTCCAGGTTGTACGTATGCGACACCAGAAATTGCTTCCGTAGGATTAACCGAAAAACAAGCAATCGAAAAAGGATACGAATTAAAAGTTGGTAAATTCCCATTCACCGCATCCGGAAAAGCAAAAGCTTCTGGAACCCCAGACGGATTTGTAAAAGTAATTTTCGATGCCAAATATGGCGAATGGTTGGGCTGCCATATGATTGGCGCAGGCGTTACCGATATGATTGCCGAGGCAGTTGTAGCCCGTAAATTGGAAACCACAGGACACGAAATCCTAAAATCCATTCACCCGCACCCAACTATGAGCGAAGCCGTTATGGAAGCCGTAGCAGACGCTTATGGCGAAGTAATTCACTTATAATTCTCGAAATAATGTTCAATAGCAATCCGTTTTGTGAAAGCAAAACGGATTTTTTTTATACTAATTTTTATTTGGGCGCGCCCTCGTTTGGAACATTTCAGGATACGAGACAATTTGTACAAAACTCGGTCAGGCTGTACGTTTCAATCTTTGCTCCACTTCGTTCCACAAAGGATTTCCACTTCCATCCTTCGCGCAAACCCGAATTAAATAACTACTTTTTTGGATTTTAAAACCATTTCAAAAATTCAAAATACACCACCAAATTAATTATTAATCAGCATATTAACAATTGTTATAGTTCAAAAATAAAATTTATTTAATTATATTTGTAAGGATAAACATTCAAAAACTGATCCCACAAAATTAGTTTCAACGCCACAAATTCAAAAAGTTATAATAATCAATTAAACTATTAGAATTTATGAATACCATTTTAGCTCGTTCAGGCAATTACTTCGACACTTACTTCAGTTCAATAAACGTACGCAAAATAGAATTAATTATACTTCGTGTAGCCGTTTTTTCATTTTTGCTGCATTTGTTACTTATATTTTTAGGAAACAATTTTTTATTTTTTGAAAATTTTCAGCACAGTTACCTAAAAGCAATTTATACTCCTTTTAGTTTCATTTTGTTATATGAAGTTTTTCTATTGGTAATAATCATACCCAAATCGATTTCTGAATTTGTAGGAAAACAATTTGAAGTAATTACCTTAATTACCCTACGGAGTTTCTTTCACGACATAGCCGAACTCGATTTAAAAAATTCCATTAACATCTTCAATCCCGATTTTATAAGTTTAATGTACGATTTGTGTGCTGCACTAGTCATGCTTGGTTTGACAATTTTATACTACAAAATATATCAAAATAATGGCAAATCAGATAGTGTAAACGAACTCAATAATTTCATAAATATAAAAAAAATGGTTTCGTTAGGAATGATTGTAATCTTACTATTATTAAGTATCAGTAGCTTTTATAAATGGATTATTGAAATGCTAATTGCTTTACAAACCGATAAAATTTTCCCTAATTCCAACGCTGTATTCTATTCCGATTTTTTCTCCATTATGATTTTTGTGGATGTTTTGCTATTGATAATATCATTTACCTATCACTTTTCGTTTTTCACCATTTTCAGAAATGCAAGTTTTATCATCACAACCATTTTAATTCGGATGTCATTAACCATCGAAAAACCAATGAACTATATCATCATATTAATTGGGTTTTTATTTTCAATTTTTTCATTCTATCTTTTTGGATTACGAAAAAAAATAGGGAAATAGCCGACCAAACTCCCCAACTCATCATTGCTTGCGTAACGCAGCGAAGCTTGGCAATCTTCTTTTTAAACCGCAAAGGGCGCAAAGTTTTACGCAAAGTTCGCAAAGTTTTTTTGCCACGAATTACACAAATTATCTCGAATTTTTTTTTCTATTATCCATTATCTCAACAGCAACACTTCCCCATCTCGTCTCCGTCATTGCGAGCGAAGAGCAACAGAGCGCGGTAATCTGTTGATGGCAACGGAGATTGTCACGTGCCTCGCAATGACATTCTGGGGAAATGATTTTTTGCCACAGATTTTCCAAATAACCGAATTAACTTTTTCACACAAATAACCGAATTAACAAATAACCAAATTAACGCATTAACGAATAACCGCATTACCTTTTTCACACAAATAACCGAATAAACCTTTCTTCCGATTAAACAATTAAACAAATAACCAATTAAACAAAAAAAGAGTTACATTTACCAAGAATACAAAAACATTGTATTTATCGTCGAAATAAGATTCCTTTATTTCTTGATTCCAAGGCAAACAATTCGCTTTGCCGCTCTTACTATCCCTCACATAGAATACGCAGGATTTGTTATGCAACAAAAACACCTTGTTGTTTTAGCAAATCAAGATTACAGAAACAATTACCACGGTTTCAATATTTGCAATCGTGAAATTTAATAATAATAAATAATGCGAAACAAACCTTCGCCAATCTAAACGAAATTAGGTGGATATACGAATGTTTGTTTCATCTATATACAAGTGTACGGATTGCAAAACAAAGCTATCCGATTAGATTATGAAAAATACTTTGATTAAATAAATTACAAAAATTAAAAAGATGACAATAAAAAAAATTTTAACATGGTTTGGTATAATAGGTTCTGTTGCATCAATTATTTCTTTAATTTATATTTTTATTCCAAGAGACCAAAATTTAAAACTTGTTGTTATGACAACAAGTTTTGAAAACCTAACTCAAGATTATGAAAAGTCTGAACCTGAATTGAAAGTTGAATATCAATATAAAGGGACTAAAGTAAATAACCTATGGAAGTATAATATTCGTTTCATAAATAATTCTGAAAAAACACTTGTTGGAATCAGTTCGCAGAAGAATATCCTAACGGATTTTTTATTTTTTCAAACTACAGCAAATACTGAAATTTTAGATTACAAAAACTTATCAAATCAATTTAATCATAAAACGAAAATTGATAGTAGTGGAATTAAAATCTATTTTGAACAATGGAGACCGAAAGAATATTTAGACTATGTATTTTATGTAAAAACCGATAAAAAAAACCCAAAAGCTAAATTATTTGAAGAGCCTAACTTTAGACAAATAGTTGATGGGGATATTGTTTTCGGGATAGATAAAACTACAACTGAACAGCAAAGAATAACTCAACTAATTCCTTTACAAGGAAGACAGGCGACATATATCATAAGTCTTTTTTTTACAGGGTTATTAATAATTATTTTCACAATAATTGGGTTTTTAACGCCATTTTCATATTACAAAACAAACAAATGGTTTAGGAAGAATCATGTTAATTTTACAAAATATATAAAAGAAATTTTTCCAGACAAACTTTTAGTTCAAGATAGATATATTCAAAATCCAAAAACACTACCTCAAAACTTGTGGGCAAAATTTGCTGGTGAGAAGTTTCCAGATTTGGCATTTGATATTGATTTAAGAAAGTTTTATCAGTTTGTTTTTGTATTAACAATTTTTTTTATTGTTGACATTTCAATGATTGTTACGTTCATTGATCTTATTTATTTCTTTCCATAATAGCTACCCAACCAATCAAATATATCCCCACAACGGATAGCGCATTCTAAATAAAACCCACATTCTTACTATTACAATCGATTTAACACTAATAAAATATGGCGAACCAAAATCTATCAAAAGCGAAAAACGCAAAGAATGATGAGTTTTACACACAATACCAAGATATTCAAAAAGAGATAACGGCATATTTGGATTTTAATCCGAATGCTTTTTGCGGCAAAACAATTCTAATGCCTTGCGACGATCCAGAATGGAGCAACTTTACTAAGTTTTTTGCACAGAATTTTGTGCGTTTTGGACTTAAAAAACTCATCAGTACCAGTTATGCACCTGATAGTAAAAGTGTAAAAACAGATTATCAACCTACACTTTTTGAAAGCAACGCACCACAATTTGACAAAACAAAAACAGTAATAAACGGGAAAATATTTACCCTTACGCACGACAAAACGGGTGATGGAATAATAGATGTCGATGATTTAGAATGGAAATACTTAAAAGGTGATGGGGACTTTAGTAGTCCAGAAATAATAAAGTTGAGAGACGAAGCAGACATCATTATTACCAATCCACCATTTTCACTTTTTAGGAATTTTTTAGCTTGGATAGTTGAAGCAGATAAGCAATTTATTTTAATTAGTAATATGAATGCAGTAACATACAAAGAAGTGTTTTCAATTATTAAAAATGATAAAATGTGGATGGGAGTAAAATCTACAAGTCAAGCAATGTATTTTAAAACTTCTAACAAAGAGTATGCAAACCGTGTTAGTAATGAAAGACCAGAAGGTTCTTGGTGGCGTAAAATAGATGGAGAGGTTTGTATAGGAATAAATAATTCTTGTTGGTTAACAAACCTTGATCACGGTAGGCGACACCAACCATTAAAACTTATGACAATGGATGACAACTTAAAATTCAGTAACCATAAGAGTCTAAAAGAAAATGGTTATCAATATTACGAAAACTATAATGCAATAGAAGTGTCTTTTACAGATTCTATTCCAAGTGATTATGAAGGTGAAATGGGTGTACCTATTTCATTTCTTGATAAATACTGTCCAGAACAATTTGAAATAATAGGTTCAAATTTAACCCATGGAATTCCTATGTCAAAAATTGCTAAAAAAGGAACTTTTGCTCAAGGTGGTCCAAGTTTTTATACCTCTAATGGAGATGATACTTTTAAGAGAATATATACTCGAATACTTATTAAACATAAAAAAGTAAAAATATGAAAACAACACTAAGAACCGATATCACAGTCAAAGATATTTGCGATGGCTTTATCTATAACGAATTGGAAGGAAAAGGTTTGTTTGGTTTGTCAGGAAAATTAACCATTCAACCCGAATACCAACGAAATTATATTTATGCAGATGGCAAAAGAGATACTGCCGTTTTAGAATCTATATTGAAGGGCTATCCGTTAGGGTTGATTTATTTCAACAAAATAAGTGATACCAATTTTGAAGTTTTAGACGGACAACAGCGCATTACGAGTTTTGGAAGATATGTAACCAACAAATTTGCTATTAAAGATGAAAACGGAATGGAGCAATATTTTAGTGGTATTGCAGCCGATAAACAAGCAAAAATATTGGATGCCAAATTGCTAATATACGAATGCGAAGGAACGGAAAGCAAAATAAAAGAGTGGTTTCGCACCATTAATATTGCAGGCGTTCCGCTCAACAACCAAGAATTGCTGAATGCCGTTTATTCGGGTCCTTTTGTAACCCTTGGAAAAGAAGAATTTAGCAACAGCCAAAACGCAAACATCCAGAAATGGACTGCCTATATTTCGGGAAGTGCCAACCGTCAGGAAATTTTGGAACGCGCCTTCGAATGGGTCAGCAAAGGCAAAAATGGTGATTATATGAGCCTACACCGATTTGACAACAACATAACAGAATTAAAGAATTATTTCACGAGTGTAATCGACTGGGTTTCGACTGTTTTTAAAGACGTTGAAACAGAAATGCGAGGGTTGGAATGGGGACGTTTATATGAAACCTATCGCAAACAACCTTATAATTCCAAAACGGTATCGGATGATTTGAAACTACTTTATGCTGACCCGTATGTAAAAAATCGTAAAGGAATATTCGAATACCTGTTAGGAGGTGCAACAGATACTAAATTGTTAGAAGTTCGGGTTTTTGACGAAGCCACGAAAAAATCTATTTGTGCCAATCAAACTTCGGAAGCCGAGAAAAAAGGAATTTCAAATTGCCCACTTTGTGCTATGGGTCACGACTCGAACAAGACTAAAATTTGGAAATTAACCGAAATGGATGCCGACCACGTAACGGCTTGGAGTAAAGGGGGCGCAACGAGTTCCAAAAATTGTGAAATGTTGTGTAAGACGCACAATAGGGCAAAAGGGAATCGATAGGGATAGTCATTGCGATTGCCCCCGCTAGCGCGAGCGTCTCGCTCGTGCCCACAATGAAATTTAAAAAAACTATAACTAATTATTAGTTAGAAATTAAAATAGCATTTACGCCAAAATGAGTAGAAAATATAAGTTTGCAGAAAAAGACGGGGCTTATTTTGTTTCTTTTGCCACGATAAATCGGATTGATGTATTTACAAGAGACCTTTATTTTTCAACAATAACGGAATCATTAGCGTATTGTAGAAAAGAAAAAGGAATGGAATTATACGGTTACTGCATTATGCCAAGTCATATACATTTAATTTTTCGTTCTTCGTTTAGTGACCCATCAGGATTAATAAGGGATTTTAAAGGTTTTACTTCTCGTAAATTGATGAAATTAATAGAAGATAATCCTCAAGAAAGCAGACGAGAATGGATGTTATGGATGTTTGAAAGAGCTGGAAAAAAGAACAGTAATATAGAACACAGACAATTTTGGCAACAGCACAATAACCCAATTGAAATTTGGACATTAAAAGTATTTGAACAAAAATTAAATTATATCCATAATAACCCTTCAGAATCTGGGTTTGTAACCGACCCAATTGACTGGAAATACAGTAGCGCTAGAAATTATGGAAATAATGACCATACCGTTTTAGAAATAGATTTGAATTAGTTTGTGGTCACGAGCGTGACGCTCGCGCTAGCGGAGGAACTATTAATAGAAAATATATGATACCCAACAAAGAAAAATTTTTAGCGTTAGTTTCTAAAGAAAAAACGAATACTTTAGAAAAAAATAGTGACCGAATTAGAAACCGAGCAATGCTCAGGGAATCTCAAAAAATCGCTATTAAAGTCTTAAAGAAATTAGATGAAATGGGTTGGTCTCAAAAAGACTTAGCTCGAGAACTTAATGTGAGTCCACAGCATATTAATAAAATTGTGAAAGGACAAGAAAACCTTACGTTAGAAACACAAATAAAACTACAAACAGTTTTAGATATTCCAATTTTGGCAAGTTATTATGACTCAAAAATGGATAACATTGGGGAATTAATTTCGATGCAATAATGTATTGGCAATCCAAACAAAATAATATCTAACTAAATAAACCAAACTCGGATATTTTCCCACAACGAATAGAATTTTAAAACCGTGCCCAAAAAGAAAAGAAAATAATTGTGCAGAGATTGCCACGTTCCTCGCAATGACAGGCTGGGAATAGGATTTTTTGCCACAGATTAAACCGATTAAACTGATTTTCTCAGATTTCCCAAATAACCAAATTAACAAATAACTGATTAAACAATTCAACACCGAAGTCTAGCCCCGATGGAAGGGAAAATCCTGCAAAATTGCTCGGCACGAAGCAATTGAGCAGATTGGAATGACAGCGGGAAATAGCTCCAAAAAAAACCAACGCTTTACCCGTTTGAACCTTTGAACTGTGGAAACTTTTTGAAGCCGTCTAAAAAACGTAT
>CANINJ010000076.1 GCA_947468985.1 Bacteroidota bacterium | reverse complement strand
TTCCAATCTAAAAAATCCCTTTTCGCCAGTTGCGTGAAAAGGGATTTTTTCTTTTCTACAAGTGGCTTCCCAAACTTTTATATAGGTTTTAAAATTCGATGCATCGGCGACAATGATTTCAGGCTTATAGGTTTGAAATAAACGTTCTAAATTCAATTTTGGTGATTGCGTAATTACAATAATATCAGGATGTTTGTTCTTCGAATAAATGCCTAAACTATCCAAAATTAGAATTTTTTTATCCTTAAAATAAAATATATTTTGAATCTTTTTTGGGTTTGAAATAGAACTAAAATTGGCAATCAAATACGATTTCAATGTCGGGTTTTTAGCTATTTCTTTTCGGATACTGTCATTGCAAAAAGCAACTACTTTTTCGCCTGTTCTTTCAGTGATTAAGGTGTTTTTCTTTATATTAAATACAATCCATTCTTCTTGATTTTGATTGTTCCATCGGGTTACAAAAAAAGTAGTTTGAAATAGAAGTAGGGTAATCAATGCAAATGCTAATTTGTGGAATGTTGGTTTTTTAAACCAGAAAATTACCGCTACAATTAGAAGGTACAAACTCAATAAAATTTGCCAATTAAAAGGAATATCCTTTATGATAAATTGCTCGAAGGAAGCAACCCAATTGATGGTTTTATTTAAAAAGTAAATACTATATTCTAATATTTTTGCTGGAATTTCAGGAACATAATCAAAAGCGGCTAATACCATTACAAAAACGCCCAAGGCCATAATGACACTCAAAAAAGGAATAATTATTAAGTTGGTTACAAAAAACAATCCTGGAAACTGATGAAAGTAATAGATGCTTAATGGGAAAGCGCCAATTTGAGCGGCAAATGAAACGGTTAAAATTTCCCAAAAGTAAATTGCTATTTTGTTGTTTGGTGTCCACAAATTTTCTAATAATGGTTGCAACCAAAAGATAAAAAATAGCGCAACATAACTCAATTGAAACCCAACATCGAATAAAAAGGAAGGTTGAAAAAGCAAAATTAGGAATACAGAAACCAATAAAGTATGAAAAATATTGGTGCTTCTTTTTAAGTGCATTCCAACGGCAACAAACGAAAACATAGTTACAGAGCGCACCACTGAAGGCGAAAGTCCAGCTAATATGGCAAAACCCCAAAGCGATAAAATTATAGTAATTAATCGGATGGTGTTTCCAACTTTGTTTTTACGCAAGGGTTTCAATAAAAAAGTAATAAATAGCAATATAAAACCAACGTGTAATCCTGAAACAGACAAAATATGAATTGCGCCTGCAAATTGATAATCGTGTAATATTTCAGGCGAAATATCTTGTTGTTGTCCTAAAATTAAAGCCGCTACAACGTGCAATTCATCCTTTGAAAAATTATTTTTTTCGAGGTTGTTTAGAATTTTATTTCTAAGAAAATCGGAGTAATACCAAATGTCTTTATCTGTTGTTTTGCTAATTTTTATCTCATAAGAATCGGCATACATTTGAGCCAAAATGGATTTGTTTGTCAAATATTTCCCATAGTCAAATTGGTCTGGATTTATTGGGTTTTTATGTCTATAAACTATTCCTTTTATTAGAAAATTGGAGCCAATATTAAGTTTTAAATTCCCTTTTATTTTATGAAAATTAACCAAGATTTTTCCTGAACTTTCTCGATTGTCAATGCGTTTTACTATACCAATATATCGGTCATTTAACAACGAACTTTTTAATTTTTCTCGCAAAACGAGTTGAACGGAATGTTCATCGGTCTCATTTCTAATTTGATGAATATAATTGTCAGCTTGATACGAATCGGTATTTATAATTTGTGTGAAAATACCTATTTGAAAAAATAACACGTAAGTAAAAATTCCAAAATATATTTTTTGAACAAAATCTTTTTTGGAGAAAAAATAAACAGAAACAAGAAGTAAAAAGGAAATTCCAAAGGTTATAAAAAAGAAATTTGGATTTGGGGAAGTATAAAAGGAAAACAAAATTCCAAAAACAAACCAAATGGTGATTCTCGTTAAAGGAAATTGAAGTATTTTCATTCCCCTAATGTAGTCAATTTTATCTAAATATTACAAAGTAGAATAAATGCGATTGGCTTGAGCAAAAGTCTTACTATAATATGGTTCTTTTGTAGAGGAAATAATTACGCCACTTGAAGTTGCAGAATGAATGAATTTAATTTCGTCTGGCAATACCTCAATTACCATTCCTACATGATTAATTATTTTTCTTCTATTAGTTCTAAAGAAAATTAAATCTCCTTTTTTGATTTCGTCAGGGTTTAAAACTGTTCCTAATCGAGACATTTCATTAGATGATCTTGGGAGAATAATGTCAAATTTTCTAAACGTCGCAAACATCAAACCCGAGCAATCATAACCTTCGGGAGATATGCCTCCACTTTTATAATTCGAACCTAAATTTTCTGAAGCAGCATTAATCAATTGCGCTACTAAATAGGAAGTGTCGCTGTTGGAAATATCAAAATCATCTGATTTTTCTTCTGTACTTAATCTGCTTTTCAGGTCTTTTTTAGTTTCTTTTTCAGGCTCTTTTTTTGATGGTCTTACATTTGAAACAGCTCTGTTTTGTCTTTCAGTTTTTATAATAATTGTGCCTTCCGGAGTGTGATAAAAGCCCTTTTTTTCAGCCTCAGATTTTGAAGTAATTATTATTGACGTTGGTTTACAACTGGCGAAGAATGTTAATATTAAGAGTAGGTAAAGTAGTTTTTTCAAAAGAATTATTTTTTGCAAATTTATGCATTTAATATTTAAACGAATTTAACGGATGTTTCGTACTATCAATTTCGCAGTTTTTTCACTTGCACCACTTCCGCCCAATTGCTTTTCTAATTCATTGTAATTTTCTAAAACTTGCTTTCTATAAATAGGTTCAAATAGTTTTTGAAGTTCTATTTTGATATTTTTTGAAGTGCAATTGTCTTGAATTAATTCGGTTACAACTTCCTTATCCATAATTAAATTCACCAACGAAATGTACTTTAAAGTCACAATTCGTTTCGCAATTTGGTATGACGCCCAACTTCCTTTATAGCAAACGACTTCGGGAACTTTAAACAATGCCGTTTCCAATGTTGCCGTGCCTGAAGTAACCAAAGCAGCAGTTGAAATACTCAATAAATCATACGTTTTATTGGAAATAAAATGGCTATTTTTGGTTTTTAAAAAAGGAGCATAAAACGAATATTCTTGACTTGGTGCACCAGCAATCACAAATTGATAATCGGGAAAATCATTCACCACGCTCAACATTACGCTCAACATTTTTGTAATTTCCTGTTTGCGACTTCCTGGCAATAGCGCTATAATTGGTTTTTCGTCTAAATTGTGTTCTTTTCTAAAAGCAATTTCGTCAACAATTGTTCGGTTTTGAATGGCGTCAATTAATGGATGACCAACAAATTCAACAGGATAATGATGCTTCTTTTCGTAGAAATCTTTTTCGAATGGCAAAATCACATACATTTTATCAACATCACGCTTAATATCCGTAATTCGATTTTCTTTCCAAGCCCAAATTTGAGGCGAAATATAATAATGCGTTTTCATTCCTAATTCCTTCGCCCATTTTGCAATTCGCATATTAAAACCTGGATAATCAATGAAAATAAGCACATCAGGTTGAAATTTTTGAATGTCTTTTTTACAGATTTTTATATTATTTAAAATGGTTTTCAAATTGAAAACTACTTCAATGAAACCCATAAAAGACAATTCTCGGTAATGTTTCACCAATGTTCCGCCTATATTTTGCATTAAATCACCGCCCCAAAAACGAATTTCAGCACTTGAATCTTCTTTATACAAAGCCTTCATCAGATTTGAACCGTGCAAATCTCCCGAAGCTTCTCCTGCAATAATGTAGTATTTCATAGAATATTGATTTAATACTTCTGAATTTTTATACAAATAAAGTGATAATTGTTAATATAATCATTGCCAATATCACTCCACGAGCCATCAATTCTTTATCGTATTTTAATAAGCCAAAGAACACTAATAGATTTAATATTGCTCCTAACGTAATGATTTTGCCTAATTTCCCATCAAATTTCAATATTTGAAGCCCACCCCAAAAAGAGTAGGGTGTAAAGGCAACAATGAAAATGTAACTACCAATTAACGAAGTAATTATTCCAATAATAATGCCGTAAAACAAATCTATTTTTTTCATATTATTTTAAATTCCAAGTATTTAGTTGTTGAATTGTATGATGCGCTGTTAAATCAAATTGAACAGGAACTACAGAAATATAGCCGTTTTCTAAAGCCCATTCGTTAGTATCTTCGCCTTTATCTTGGTTTACAAATTCGCCGGTAAGCCAATAATAATCTTTCCCTTGAGGTGTAATTCTCTTGTCAAATTTTTCCATCCAAATGGCTTTCGCCTGTCGGCAAATTTTTATTCCTTTGATTTCATTTTCTTTTAATTTCGGAAAATTGACATTCAAAACTATATTTTCGGGCATTCCTTTTTCTAAAACTTCTAAAGTTATTTTTCTAATTGAAGATTTAATAGCGTCGAAATCGGCATTCCAATCGTAATCTAATAGTGAAAAACCAATAGCTGGAATTCCTTCAATTCCGGCTTCAACAGCAGCACTCATCGTTCCTGAATAAATTACATTTATTGAAGAATTAGATCCGTGATTTATTCCTGAAACACACAAATCTGGTTTTCGGTGAAGAATTTCATTAACCGCCAATTTCACACAATCTACAGGCGTTCCCGAACAACTATATTCGGTTATTGCAGCATTTTCCTTTGAAACCTTATTGATAAAAAGCGTGCTATTTAGTGTGATTGCGTGACCCATTGCGCTTTGAGGCTTGTCGGGAGCAACAACAACTACAGTTCCAATTTCTGACATTACTGAAATTAAAGCTCGGATTCCTGGAGCTGTAATTCCATCATCATTTGTAACTAATATCAAAGGTTTACTCATTTTTTTATGTGAATTTTCTGGATGTAAAAATAATCATTTTTAGTTGGAAGATGCTATATTTGTATCTTTAACAAAAAATTAGCCAAATCAATATTTCTTGGCACAATTTTTTGTGTACTTTAGATAAAAAATTAATGAATACATTTTTGAATTTTATGAAAAGGAATTATAAGATTATAGTCGCTGTTCTTGCCTTGTCTTTAGCACTTTGGAGTTTTATGCCAAAGCAAAAAGGTGATCCTGAAAAAGACAAATTATTATTAGAATTATTAACTTTTGTTATTGAAAAAGGTCATTACAGTCCAGCAGCGATTGACGATACATTTTCAAAAGGAGTTTATAAAGAATTTTTGAAGGCATTAGATCCAACCAAAAGGTTCTTTTTACAATCTGATATAGATGAGTTTTCTAAATACGAAACAGATTTAGACGATGAAATCAAAAACAAAGATTTGACCTTTTTTGATTTGACTTATACACGTTTAATGAAACGTATTGAAGAAAGTAAAACCTATTATAAAACCATTTTAGACAAGCCAATTGATTATAAAATTGACGAAGAATTTAATGCGGATTATGAAAAATTACCTTTTGCTAATTCGGTTGCGGAACTTCAAGAAAAATGGAGAAAACAAATTAAGTTGTCTGCATTGGCTTCAATTACGGAACGATTAAAATTAGAAGAAGACAAGAAAAATGGAGTTGTAAAAGAAAATAAAGACTCTATTGGTTCTAAAAAAATCGAGAAAGAAGTTGACAAAACACCAAAAACATTCGAACAAATCGAAAAAGAAACTCGTGATAGTTCCTTGAAATCTATGAATGAGTATTTTGGATTTATTAATGATTTGAAAAGAGACGATTGGTTTGCCATTTATATAAATACAATTGCAGAGCGATTTGATCCACATACATCTTATTTTGCACCCGAAGAAAAAGAACGTTTTGACGTAAGTATGTCTGGTAAATTTTTCGGAATTGGTGCAAGACTTCAAAAGAAAAATGATTTTACTGAAATTACAGAATTGATTTCTGGAGGACCAGCTTGGAGAGGAAAAGAATTGGAAGTTGGAGATATTTTTCTGAAAGTAGCACAAGGAGATGCTGATCCAGTTGATGTAGTTGGTATGAAAATTGACGATGTTGTTAAGAAAATAAAAGGTCCAAAAGGTACGGAAGTTCGTCTTACAATTAAAAAAACAGACGGTTCAATAAAAGTTATTACGTTGATTCGTGATGAAATTGAAATTGAGGAAACATATCTAAAATCAAGTATTGTTGAGAAAAACGGATTGAAATATGGTGTAATTTATTTACCTAAATTCTATATTGATTTTGAAAATTCTGATAGTAGAGATGCAGGAAAAGACATGGCAATTGAAGTGGAACGCTTGAAAAAAGAAGGCGTAAATGGAATTGTTTTAGATGTTCGTGATGATGGTGGTGGTTCATTGAAAACGGTTGTAGATATTGCCGGGTTATTCATTGAGCAAGGTCCGATTGTTCAAATAAAATCAGCTGCTGGGAAAAAAGAAGTCCTTTCGGATAAAGATAAAAAAGTGCAATGGGATGGTCCATTAGTCGTAATGATTAATTGTTTTTCAGCTTCGGCATCAGAGATTTTAGCGGCTGCAATTCAAGATTATAAACGTGGAGTTATCATTGGAAGCAAACAATCCTATGGCAAAGGAACGGTTCAAAATGTAATTGATTTGAATCAATTTGTACGTAATTCAAGTATTGGCGATTTAGGAGCATTGAAAACAACAACTCAAAAATTCTATAGAATTAATGGTGGTTCAACACAATTGGACGGTGTGAGCAGCGATGTGGTTATGCCAGATCGTTATTCGTATGTGAAAATGGGTGAGCGCGATGTTGATAATGCGATGCCTTGGGATAAAATTGATGCAGCCGAATATACCATTTGGGATAAGCAAATTAATTTTAATGCTGCAATTGCAAATAGTAAAAAAAGATTAGCGGACAACAATCAGTTCAAATTGATTGATGAAAATGCAAAATGGATTAACAACAGGAGCGAAGACAACGTTTATAGTTTAGAAATTGACAAATTTCAAGCGGAGCAAAAAGCACTTGATGAAACGGCTAAAAAATACAAGTCGGTTTTAGAGTATAAAAATCAATTGAAATTTTCGTCCCTTCCTTATGAAAGTGAAGCGATGAATACCGATTTGGCTTTGAAAGAAAAAAGAAATAGATGGCACGAAAGTTTAGCAAAAGATATTTATGTTGATGAAGCTTTAAATGTTTTAGGAGATTTACAACCGAAAGTTATGACAGCAAAAAACGCTATTGTTATTAAGAAAAAAGAAAAATTGGTTAAATCGTAGTTTGAATTTATAGCTGAATCTACTAGTATAATGCCGCCGAACATTTCAAATTAGCTTTTTTTAATAGCCTAATTTGAAATGTTTAGCGGTTTTTTTTACTTTTTTATTAAATTATTTATTATGAAAAAATTTACTCTTATCGTAGTTTTGGTTTTTATTATATCTGCATTTTCTGTTGCAATTCAAAATGAAAATAAAAACAATAATGCGGCTTTTTTGAGATCTTCTGATATTCAACAGCAATCACCATTTGCCTATTTGCCAACTTCAACCACGCATCAAATTATTAAACACACGTATTATGCGCTTTCATATAATGAAAATTATGAACAAGCAGAATGGGTTTCTTATTTTTTAAGAAGTTCGGATGAAGGAATTGGACATTTCAAAAGACCAAGATTTATTGACGATCCAAAAGTGAGTTCTGAGTCTGCTGCATCAGATAATTATAAAAAATCAGGTTATGATCGAGGTCATTTGTGCGCTGCCGCAGATATGAGATTTTCTAAAGCTGCCTTTGACGAAACTTTTTTTACTTCAAATATTTCACCTCAAAAGCATAATTTCAATGATGGAATTTGGAAACAATTAGAAGAAAAAACAAGATATTGGGCACAAAAATACAATGGAATTTATGTGGTAACTGGCGGAATTCTTCAAAAAGGATTGCCTACAATTGGTTTTGAAAAGGTTGCTATTCCTAATTATTTTTATAAAGTACTCTTTTGTAATTATAAAGGAAAGTATAAAATGGTCGCTTTTTTAATGCCGAGTGTAAAAAGTAAAGCACCTTTAAATACGTTTGTGGTTTCTGTAGATGCAATTGAAAAAATGACGGGAATTGACTTTTTCCCACAATTGAATGACGCAATTGAAAATGATTTAGAACGAAAAAGCGAT
>CANINJ010000075.1 GCA_947468985.1 Bacteroidota bacterium | reverse complement strand
GTCATTTTATTGTTTGTTCGTTATTTCTAATTGTTGTGTTTTTGAACATTTCTAAGTATTCAAATGAAAAAAAATCATAGCCCTGATGGCAGTGAAAATCCCTCGCTTTTTAGCGAGGATTGCAACGGACAGCAGGAAAATGAATTACTGAAAATGCCAAAATTTTCGCTCCTAAAAAAAGAGATTGTGAATTGGTACGTTTTTTGTAATTGCTACAAAAGTAAATAATTATGTACAGTTTAAAAAGGGAAATATAAATTTGTGCAATTAATTAAAAAAAAGTAAATTTACATTAACTAATAAAATTTTAATTCGATGAAAAAAACACTCTTATTATTTGCCTTTTTCGCCTTGAATATGGCTGGTTTTGCTCAAGTTGGTGCGAAAATTGAATTTTTGAATAAAGACAATACGGTTGATTTCGGAACGGTTTCGAAGGATTCTGATAGTGGAATTCGAACTTTTGAGTTTAAAAATACGGGCGATGCGCCGTTGATTATTACAAATGTGCAATCTACGTGCGGATGTACGGTTCCGACGAAGCCGACTGAGCCGATTTTGCCAGGAATGACGGGGAAAATTGACGTGAAATACAATATGAATCCGGGACCAATTCGTAAAACAATTACTGTGGAATCGAATGCGGTGAATGTGGAAGGTGGTAAAATTGCGTTGAAAATGAAAGGCGAAGTTATCGTAAAACCAGAGGTTAACTTGTTGGAAAAGAAAAAATCTTTGCCAAGTCAATAAAGGATTTATATAAATAGCAAAGCGCTTCAAATGAGGCGCTTTTTTTGTAAAATAAAGATTGCTAAATTCTCGGTTTTTTCAAAATAAATATTGCAAATTTGCATTTCAAAACTACAAATTATGCCTAAAGTTTCAAATAAAGGAAAACAAATGCCGGAATCGCCAATTCGTAAATTGGTGCCTTATGCTGATATTGCTAAGAAAAAAGGAAATAAAGTATATCATTTGAACATTGGTCAACCAGATATAAAAACTCCAGAAGTGGCGATGAATTCTATTAAAAATCTTGATATTAAGGTTTTAGAATACAGTCATTCTGCAGGATTTGAAAGTTATAGAACGAAGTTATCCGAGTATTATAAAAAGACAGGTTTACCGATTGAGGTTGCCGATATTATTATTACAACTGGTGGTTCTGAAGCGTTGCTTTTTGCAATGGGAAGTACTATGGATTATGGTGATGAAATAATTATTCCAGAGCCTTTTTATGCTAATTATAATGGTTTTTCGACTGCGTCTGGCGTGAAAGTGGTTCCTGTTATTTCAACTATTGAAACGGGTTTTGCGTTACCTCCGATTGCAGATTTCGAGAAATTAATTACGCCAAGAACCAAAGCGATTTTAATTTGTAATCCTGGAAATCCAACTGGATATTTGTATTCAAAAGAGGAAATTATGCAACTTGCAGAATTGGTAAAAAAGCACGATTTGTTTTTGATTGCTGATGAAGTGTATCGAGAATTTACGTATGATGGTGATGTTCATTATTCGGTGATGAATATTCCCGGATTGGAAGAAAATGCAATTATGATTGATTCTGTTTCCAAAAGATACAGTATGTGTGGCGCAAGAATTGGTTGTATTGTGTCGAAAAATAAGGAATTGATGGCTACTGCGATGAAATTTGCGCAAGCAAGATTAAGTCCGCCAACTTTTGCACAAATTGCGAGTGAAGCGGCTTTAGACACACCTCAAAGTTATTTTGACGAGGTGATAACAGAATATAGAGATCGTAGAGATACGCTGATTACAGAATTAAATAAAATTGAAGGAGTAAAAGTGAGCAAACCGAAAGGTGCTTTTTATTGTATTGCGCAATTGCCGATTGACAATGCAGATACTTTTGCGCAATGGATGTTGGAATCATACGATTTGAACAAAGAAACGGTAATGGTTGCTCCTGCTGCGGGATTTTATTCTACACCTGGCGTTGGTTTGAACGAGGTTCGAATTGCTTATGTTTTGAAGAAATCAGATTTAATTCGTTCCGTAGAAATATTGAAAGATGCCATTTCGGTTTATAATTCTATCGGTAAAAAATAGAAAATCATATAAATTAAAACGAGGGAGCACTGTTATTGCTCCCTTTTTTTTGTGAAGTCAACACAATGTCCTTGAATTCAAAATTCGTTTTAATAGTTACAGTTTCGGCAATTTTATACTGAACAATTTTGGGGATTTTTATTCCAAAATCACTGATATTGACTTTAAAATTGGTTGTTATTTCTAACCCATTTTCTGTTTTTTGAATCATTGCAATGGTAGAAATAACTTTATATTTTCCGTGCATTGACAGTGTTCCTGTAAGTATAAAATCCTTAGGAACATTACCAATAATTGCCAAATTAAATCCGTGAATATGTCCTTTGAAAGTAGCCTTTGGGTATTTGGGACTTTCTAAATAATTGGCATTAAAATGTTCTTCCATCATTGCCATTTTAAAATGAAATTCACTTATAAAAGCTAAACTTGAGATTTCACCTGTTGTAGTATTTACAACGCAACTAACACTATTATTGTTGGCCTTAACTTCTTCAAAAGCTGGAATTGATGCTTCAAAAAGTATAGTTCCTGTATTAGTAGCTATTTTGTTTTGAGAGAATGCATTGCAAAAGAATAATAAAACTGAATAAAAAATCCCTAAATTTTTCATTATTATTAAATTTAAAAACAATGATTTAAAGCCATAAATTAATTGAATTCAAAAGTATAAATTCAACACTCTAAGTTACGATTTTTTATCTGTGTTGACTAATATAATTGTTGGTAAATTAGTGTATAAAAGTGTTGTTTTTAAAAAGTATTTTAGGTTATTGCAAAAAAAATCCCGAAATACATCGGGATTAGTTTTTAAAATAAATAGGTTGTTATTCTTTAATAAATTTACTTGAATATTTTTTACCAAGTTCATTTTCAAAAACAATACTGTACGTTCCGCTTTGAAGACTTTTAACTGAAATCATTTCGTTTTCGACACTTGACTTTAGTACTAATTTTCCATTCATATCAAAAATTGATACTGAAGTTTGCACAATTTCATTGGTATTAAAATGTACTTTTAAAAAGTCTTTTGTTGGATTTGGATACAGAACAAAGTTGTTTAAACTATTTTCATTTATGCTTAATGTCGAATTTTCTACAACAAGTAAAGCTTGATTAATAGCGGGTGAATAAACGGTATCTACAATTCCGGAAGGCCATTTGATAACTACTTTTGTAATTGCAGTTGCAGTTCCAATTCCAAAATAGGCATTTAAAGAACTCATATGACTAAATCCGTGACCGCTTCTAATTTCACGTATTTGTTTTCCCCAAGCACCATAAATTTCAACACGGGCACCAATACCATTTCGATTACTTTGAATCCCTTTAATATTTATTTTTACCCAATTATTTGCATTTGGAACATTATAATAAACGGTATTATTGAATTGTAAATCTAAAAAACCATCATTATTTAAATCACCTATTCCACCTTCGCTAAAAGGAAATACATAACCTGTAAAAGTCAAATCACCATTATTAAGATAAATTTGTTTATTATTTTGCCAAATAAAATCTACAAAACCATCATTGTTAAAGTCGGCAGCTTGAAGTTCCCATGAACCAACTTGTGGGTCAATTCCTGTTGTGGCATAAATATCGGTAAAAGTTCCATTTCCATTGTTTCTGTAGAATTTATTGGTATCTGAAATATTAGAGAGTAAAATATCCATGTCTCCATCATTATCAAAATCCTCAATTGCCGTTGACCAAGATTGGCTACCGTCATTCACACCTGCAAGAGCTCCAACTTCTGTGTATGTTCCGTTACCATTATTTTTATATAATAGATTAATTCTTTGCGCATCTCCAACTGGGGCACCTGCCCTACATTTAGACAAATACATATCGAAATCTCCATCATTATCATAATCAGTCCACATGGATTGATAATTCCCACCAACCGCTAATGTTGGCATTAATGAAATATCAAAATTCAAATTTCCAACACCGTCGTTTCTGTAAGTATGACTTTGAGCAACATCGTGACAAGCCCATAAATCTAAATTTCCATCATTATTTATATCAACAAAATTAGTTCTTTGAGTAAAAATATTTTGAGGATAGGAAATTTCAGTATAGCCAGTTCCTGTTGAATTTGCTTTAATTACTGCCAATCTACTACTACTTCCGAACACTAAATCATTATAACCATTTCTATCAAAATCACCCGCCGCAATACTCCAACCTGGAGTAGCAGTTAATGCAGGAAGTGGAAAAATCGTAGTTGTAAATCCTCCAATATTCTTTTGAGAGTGCACCGTCATTTGATTTGTTTCAACTGTAACAATATCATCAAGATAATCATTATTCATATCTGCTACACAACATATTTGAGAACTTGATGGAATTGTAACGGCATTGAAACTAATTGCAGGAAAAACAATTGGCTGTTCAGTTAATTGAAATTCGAAGGGAACTTGAGTTCCAGTTCTCCATCGGTTGTCAAATGCAATAAAATAAGTTGTTCCAGCAGTAACATTAAATGTTGCAATTGATAAATAACCGGTTCCAATTACCCCGCCATCATCATCTCCAGAGTAACAAATTAAATTACCACAAGCACCCGTGTAAACATGAAATCGTGTGTCATTTCCTGAATTAACTTGAAGCTCAGTTGTTACTGTAACAGTATAATTTTGTGTTGGTGTATAAGCGTACCACTCACCAGCCGTTGCACCTGTACCGTTGGTTGCACAAACTGGAGTTGGAATATCAGTTCCGTCAATAATTGCAATCTGATAAGATCCAGCTGAAATAGAAAGTGCAGTTACGCACGTATTTTGAGCGTTTAAAAACTGAAAACTAAAAAATAAGATAAATAAGTAGGTAATTTTTTTCATAAGACAAGAGTTTATTTATTATTAACGGCAAGTGGTTGTAAGTGAGTTTATCCAATCTTTAATCAATTGAACCCCTTCGGTATGAACTAATGAACGCCCAATAATTGGCATCATTTCGGAATCTTGTACACTACTAATTCTATAAACAAGCTCCGAGTTATCTGCGTTTCCAGCATTAATTACAAATGGACCTGGAACATTATGAAATAAAGGTGTCATGCAAACCCCAAAGGTTGTTAAATCGGTATTACTATAATTGAAACGCATATTTGTGTAATCACAATGTCCTCCGTCACGGTGACAATGAGCGCAATTTATATCGATATACGAACGTGCTCTGTCTTCTAATGATTTGGTTGTGTCCGTCCAATCTATAGTTGATCGAGGTATATCTGTAGAGGTATCATTTCCAAGATATCCTTCAATTTTCCATTTTTCAATTTGATTCATTACTGAAGAACCATAATTAAAATCAGTATTTAAATTTTGTGGCTTAGGGCCAATAGGAATAGTGATTTCACCACCGATGGTTTGATTCAAATTAATTTTATGGCAAGTGATACACTCTGTTTGGGAAGGGGTTTTATAATTAACCGTTTTTGTAACATTGTTTTCTGTCCAAGTTATCGGAATAAAAACTCCATTTTGATCTGTATCCAAAAGGGCTTCTGTTTGGTCTTCGTTCCATAAATATTCATAGGCTTTCCAACCATCACTTTTACGAATTAAAAGACGGGTTTCAATGATTTTAGTTGCATTTGCAGGCTGAACATTATTATAGTAAAATGTTTTAATTAGAACTGCACCAATAGGAAAATCAAGGACATTTTCATTCCCATTAAAATTCGCAATAGTTCCATCAGGCATCCAGACAAAACGTTTTTTATGAGCATAGTTTACAAAAAGTTCGCTTGCAGGTTTATAAGGAATTACTTTGTAAGCAGGAGCTTGATTTTTTAATTCACCTATAAAAAACTTATAATCTGACAATTTTGGATATGGAACTAAAGACAAATCAATATTTACGGGAGTAATTATTTGATAATCATCCTTATCCGTTCCGCAAGAAAATAAAGTACAACAAATTACAAAAAATGTAAATAATTTAATAAGATAGTATTTTTGCTTCATACTTTTTCATTAGTTTTTATGAATAAAAACCAAATATATAAAAATATGTTGTTATATCGTTATTATCTTCCTTTAATCGAAATAATAAGGGATATTAAATTGTAATCAAACAATTCAACATCCCTTTTTTTAATTTATGAACTTTATAGTCTAACTCAATTTATTCGAAATTAAACTAATGAATTCTTTTCTGGTTTTATCGCGTTCAAATGCTCCTGTAAAAGAGGATGTTGTTGCATATGAATTCTGTTTTTGGATTCCTCGCATTTGCATGCACATGTGTTGTGCTTCAATTACAACGGCAACTCCAAGTGGGCTTAACGCTTCTTGAATGCAATTTTTAATTTCATCGGTAAGGCGTTCTTGGACTTGCATTCTTCTTGCAAAAGCATCAACAATTCTCGGAATTTTACTCAATCCTACAATTTTTCCATTTGGAATATAAGCCACGTGGGCTTTTCCAAAAAACGGTAACATGTGGTGCTCGCACATAGAGTATATTTCAATGTCTTTTACAACAATCATTTGTTGATGGTCTTCCGTAAACAAAGCAGATTTTAGGATTTCTAACGGATTCAAATCGTATCCGTGTGTCAAATATTGCATTGCTTTGGCAACTCGTTCTGGAGTTTTTTGAAGTCCTTCACGGTTTATATCTTCACCTAAATTTTCAATTATAGTTTTATAATTTTTCGACATTGATTCTATCAATTCTGTGTCGTAAATTTCAATTTTCTCGTAACTTTTCATCTATTATCCTTGGGTTTTTATTTAAATTTTAAAACTAACAATGCCATAATCCATTTCAAAAACTTGTCCTGAAATTGATTTTGCATTTTCTGAAATTAAGAATTGTGCCATTCCCGCTACTTCTTCAGGCTTCAAATATCCTTTCATTGGGTGGCGTTCAATCATATTTTCTTTCATTCTGTCGTTGCGAAGAATGTTTGCCGACAAAGACGTTTCTGTAATTGTTGGAGCAATCGCATTCACTCTAATTGTTGGAGCTAACTCTGCCCCAAGCGACTTTACCAATCCTTCAACTCCTGATTTTGCTGTTGCAATACTTGCGTGAAATGGCATTCCTAATTTTGCCGCAACAGTACTAAACAATAAAATAGAAGGATTATTTCCTTTTTTTAATACCGGTAAATACTTCTGAATCGCTTTTACAGCACCGATTACATTAATTTCGAAATCATTTCTAAAATCGTCAACGCTCAAACTCATAATTGGTTTAAGGTTTATAGATCCTGGACAATAAATTAATACATCAATATTTTCAATTTCTGGAAGTTCGTCTTCTAAAACGTTTAATTCAAAATGTTTTAAATTAGGATTTGAAATAGTTGGTACACTTCTACTGATGTTGTAAACCTTATTTTTTTCAACCATTTGCGTTACAATTGCATTTCCAATACCTTTGCTACCGCCTATTATTACTATGTTTTTCATTTAATAACGTGATTTATCTTTTTGATATTTTGTTGTTGTTTATTTGTCTTTGCATCGTACATTTAAATCTACCTTCTCGAAAATCTCTTAGTTTTTCGTGTTTTGTTTTCCGACCTTGAACCCGAGCGCGCCACATTCTGAAACTTGAGGCTTTCATTTCTTTACGCATCAAATCGATGACTTCTTGCTCTTTTAATCCAAATTGTAACATTATAGCATCAAATGTGGTGCGGTCTTCCCATGCCATTTCAATAATTCTGTCGATTTCAATTTCTGATAATTCCTTAGTCATTAGTTATATTTTTGATACTGATTGACAACAATTGTAGCCTTTAAATCAAACATCAAGTTGTACAATCCGAAAAAAGTTCGGTTCATATAGATGAAATGTTTGGAACCTCGATTGCCATTCATTTTTCTAAGATTGGTGTCTTTTGCAAATCTTTCTCCCAATTTCGCAATGTTTCCAAAGAAATTTGGATCTGAAAAATCAAAATTTTCTTCTTGAAAGGGTTGCGTAAACAAGGACAATAAATCGTAAAACATATCTGTGAAATAGATTACCTCCTCTTTTGAATCGTCAGTTCTCAAGATTTCTAACTCAAATAATTTATCACTAAATAATTTCGGATTATTGATGACTTTCTTGTCAATCAACTCAAAATAAGGAATATAAAACTCATTTGGAATTTGTTTCATACAACCAAAATCCAAAGCTACAAGTTG
>CANINJ010000074.1 GCA_947468985.1 Bacteroidota bacterium | reverse complement strand
TTGTTACAACCTAAAACTACCGAAACTATGTTTTTTCCAATGTCGTGAACATCTCCTTTTACGGTTGCCATCAGGATTTTTCCAGCCCCACTCTTGTCTCCAACTTGCTTGCTTGCTTCAATAAACGGTAAAAGATATGCCACTGCTTTTTTCATAACACGTGCTGATTTTACTACTTGAGGCAAGAACATTTTTCCACTTCCAAATAAATCACCAACAACATTCATCCCTGCCATTAAATTGATTTCGATAACTTCGATTGGTTTTGAAGCCGCAAGCCTTGCTTCTTCTATATCTAATTCTATAAATTCATCAATTCCTCTTACTAAAGAATGTGTTAATCGTTCTTGGATTGAACCAGAACGCCACTCTTGGATGGTCTTTTCATTTACTTTAAAATCTCCTTTTATATTTTCCGCAAAATCTAATAATCGTTCGGTTGCATCGTCCCTTCTGTTTAATAAAACATCTTCAACGTGTTCTAATAAATCTTTAGGGATTTCATCATAAATAGAAAGCATCTCGGGATTTACAATTCCCATTGTCATTCCGTTTTTGATGGCGTGATACAAGAAAGCGGAATGCATTGCTTCACGCACCGTATCATTTCCTCTAAAAGAGAACGAAACGTTACTCACACCACCGCTTACGTGGGCGTGTGGAAGATTTTCTTTAATCCATTTTGTGGCTCGAAAGAAATCTATAGCGTTCAATTTATGTTCGTCCATTCCTGTGGCAACAGGGAAAATATTGGGATCAAATATGATATCTTGAGCTGGAAAACCAACTTCGTTTACTAATATATAGTACGAGCGTTTGCAAATTTCAATTCGTCGTTCGAAATTATCGGCTTGTCCTTTTTCATCAAATGCCATAATGATTACAGCTGATCCGTATCGTTTTACTAATTTGGCGTGATGAATAAATTGTTCTTCCCCTTCTTTTAGGGAAATAGAATTCACCACACTTTTTCCTTGAGCCACTTTCAAACCTGCTTCGATAATTTCCCATTTTGAACTGTCAATCATCAAAGGAACGCGAGAAATATCCGGTTCGGAAGCAATTAAATTTAGGAATGTTGTCATTGCATAAACGCCATCAAGCATTCCTTCATCCATATTAATATCGATGATTTGTGCGCCACCTTCTACTTGGTCACGAGCCACAGCAAGTGCTTCTGCGTATTTTTCTTCCTTGATTAATCGAAGGAATTTTCGTGAACCTGTTACATTCGTTCGTTCACCAACATTTACAAAGTTGGTTTCTGGCGTAATTATTAAAGGTTCAAGTCCTGATAACTTTAAATATTTTTTTATTTCTGACATTATATCGATTCTGAAATTTGTCTTGGTTTATAATCCTTTGCCACTTCAGCAATTAATCGAATATGATCGGGATTTGTTCCGCAACAACCGCCAATGATATTGATTAAATTTTCGTCTAAATATTCTTTGATTTGTGCTTGCATTTCTTTGGGCGTTTCGTCGTATTGCCCGAAAGCGTTTGGCAATCCAGCATTTGGATGTGCCGAAATATTGAAAGATGTATTGTGTGCCAATTGTTTCAAATATGGTTTTAGTTGGTGCGCTCCCAAAGCACAATTGAAACCTACGCTCAACAACGGAATATGTGAAATTGAAATCAAGAAAGCTTCCACGGTTTGTCCAGAAAGTGTTCTTCCGGAAGCATCGGTAATGGTTCCTGAAACCATAATTGGAATGTCGATTTTGCGTTCGTCTTTGACTTCTTCGATTGCAAAAAGTGCTGCTTTGGCATTTAGTGTATCGAAAATGGTTTCCACTAAAAGTAAATCTACGCCACCATCAATAAGAGCTTCGACTTGTTGTTTGTATGCAATGCGTAAATCGTCGAATGTTACGGCTCTGTAACCTGGGTCGTTTACATCGGGCGACATGCTTGCGGTTCTGTTTGTTGGTCCTATTGAACCTGCTACAAAACGTGGCTTGTCTGGATTTTTTGCTGTGAATTCATCGGCGACTTTGCGTGCAATTTTGGCAGATTCGAAGTTGAGTTCGTAAACAATGTCTTCGAGATGATAATCTGCCATTCCGATTGTTGTTCCTGAGAATGTATTGGTCTCTACGATATCGGCGCCTGCTTCAAAATATTGTGCGTGAATATCTTGAATTGCTTTGGGTTGTGTTAACGAAAGTAAATCGTTGTTTCCTTTTAGGGAATAGGGAAAGTCTTTGAATCGGTCGCCACGGAAATCTTCTTCCGAGAAATTATAGCGTTGCAACATTGTTCCCATTGCTCCATCGAGAATGAGAATTCGTTTATTTATTTCTTGTATAATTGTTGTCATTTCTTTTTTTGACTGATATTAATAGAGAGGCGAAAAAATAAAATTATAGCCCCGGTTGTAGTGGAAATCCTGCGCTTTTTAGCGCAGATTGCAACGGAAAACGGGAATACGATGTATTAGAAAGCCTGAAAATTCGCTTCAAAAAAATAAAAAATGTTATGTGGAAAGTGAGAGAAAATCTCGGGGTTATCTGTTTCCGATAAATCGGAATAGAATGTAGCACCTTCTTTACGGGTAAAGGGTTGCTAAGCTTTCAACGGGTCTAATCCCTCGGGCTTTCGTGATAACAGTCAGTACGTTTAAGAACGGTGCAAATTAATGGATAAAATTTTGGTTTTGCAAGGAAATGAGGATAAATTTCAGGTGCAATAGTGTTATAAATTATATTTTAGGCTCAAAATAATATATCTCGGTTGGACGGTATATTGTGAAGTTCTTGTGGAAAACTGCGTGAAACTGTCGTCGTTTAGGGTTTTTGTATTCAATAAATTGGTGGCACTTATTTTATATTCCAATTTGCTGTCTTTTGTTTTTTGATAAATCAAACTTGTACTCAGGAAATCATATTCGTTATTTACCGTTTTGTTGTTGTTTGAGTAATGATAATATTCGTACTCTGCGACAAATGAAAAACTGTCTAAAAAGTAATAATCGAGTTTTGCCGAGGGCATTTCGGTTATGAATTTTGTGCCGCTATAATCATTGGTTGTGATGGAATATCCGATTTCAAGGTTGGGCAATTCTTTATAATTTGTTGCTAATTTTGCGGTATAATTTTGCGTTAACGATTCGGTAGTTCTAAAAATATTGTTTTGAATATTATTGAATTTTGACCAGTTCAAACCTAAATTAATTGACGCTTTATAATTTCTGGCGAATGACCTGCCGTAATTTGCAATTCCTGATAAAGATTCGTCTGCAAAATTTGAATTTATTGCTGTTGAAACTTGGTTTATTCCAGTAAAATCAGCACTTGTTTTTACAGCATTTAAACGCTTGGTATAATTGATATTGGCAAAAATATTCTCGAAATTAAACATGTTATATTTGAAATAACGAAGCGAATGGCTTTCTGACATAGCGTTTTCTAAGTTTCTATTTCCTTTAAATAAAGAGTTGTAGTTTGTGAAAGTGTAACCCGAAGTTAATTTTGTAATGTCTGTAAAATCATTATTAATCGAATAATTATAGGTTAATGTTTCCGCCTTTTTTAATTGATACAACGCATAAACATCTGGCAAAACACGGTAGAAATTATCGTTAATTCTTGTGTTTAATTGGTCGTTAAAGGTGTTGTAATTGTGAAATGTAAACCCTGGATTAAACGTGAATTTACCAGTAATAAATTTGAAATGCAATCCTAAAAAAGCATCGTTAAAATTATAACTAACTTCATTGTTTTTATCGGCATCATTCAATTCGTTATTGGTTCTATTATCTAAAATTTGGAAAATATGAGAAGTGAAATTCTGAAGAGAATAGGTGTTTCCAAAAGTAAAATTGATGTTGCTTTTTGGCGTTAGCATATAATAATAATCAATTTTTGTATCTAATTTATTGGTTTTTACAAAACGGTTTTGGTTGACATTGTATCTATTTTGATTTTGCAATCCTAAAATTGGAAATGGATTCTGACCTAAATTTGCATTGTAAAATGGATCTTCATCTTGATATAAATGTTGAATTTCTATATCAAATACGCTTTTGTCGCTTTTTGTATAATACAAACTCAAATTTTGTGACAACGAAAGTGGATTTTGCTCTTTGAATGTGGTAATATTTTGATTGTTATTCATCGGTGGCGCTCCATTTGAAGCCGTTGTGATTGATTCCGAAAGCAAGTTATTGTCTTCATCTTGCTTTGAATTTTTCAATAAAACATCATAATCAAATTGCAATTTGGTGTTTGGTTTGTAGCTTGAACTTATTTTAAAAAGACCCAAATTACTTTTTTGATGTGTCGCTTCTTGCGTGTTTTGATTGGTATTTAAAGTATTTATTACCGCTCCACTTGAATTTCTAACCTCATCAATTCGATTATTTTGAGAAACCGTTTCTAAATCTGTAATTGTTTTGGAAATAATTGCAAATCCACTTAAACTCCACTCTTTTGTAATGTTATATGAAAAATTGGTTGCTCCAAATTCTGTTTCAATTTCTTTTGCGCGGTTATTTCTAAGCATAGAAATTCCTAAATCATTGGAAGAAACATTGAAATTAGTCCCGCCTTTTTTCATCATTCCTCTAAAACCACCCGTGAATTTGAAATAATCCTGAACGGTAAATGGCAATTCTCCAATATTATTATAATTGGCAATCAAGTTTACACTGTATTTTGGACTGTAATAAAACAGCTTTGGATTGGCTACATATCTAGTGTTTTTATTCTCAAAACCAATTCCCGCATTCATATCTCCAAACCAGAAATTCTTTTTTCCTTTTTTGAGTTTGATGTTCATTGCAATGTTTTCATCGCCATTTTCCAAACCTTTTAAAGCAGAAACATCGTTAAAATTTCTAAGAACTTGGATTTTATCAATGGCATCTGCAGGAATATTTTTGACACCTAACTTGGTATCTCCGTCAAAAAAATCTTTGCCTTCAACCATTAATTTTGAAACTTTTTTGCCTTCAACTTCAATTTCTCCATCAGCATTAACTTCTACGCCTGGTAATTTTTTCAAGACATCTTCCAATTTTCGTTCTGTTCCTGTTTTAAAGGAATCGGCATTGTAAACTATGGTGTCGCCTTTTATTGAAACTGGCATTTCGTGAACAATTTCCACACCTTCAAGCTCAATTCCGCCAGATTCTAATGTAATATTCTGAACAATATTTGACGCAAGTGTTACCAAAGAAATCTCTTTGGATTGCATTCCTAAATAACTAACCTTAATAATATAATTAGAATTGGGTTTCAAATTCAGTAAATATTTTCCTTTATCATTCGTAATCGCATAGGAATCCATTGCTTTTGTAACTTGGTTTACCGCCATTACATTCGCCATTTCCAAAGGTGATTTTCCTACATCTTGAATAAATCCCTCAAATTTTATGTTTTGAGAAAATGAAATTGAAGAAACGAATAATAATAGTAGGAATTTTTTCATGGAATTTTTTTTGTTTACGATATTTAATTTTTTAAATTAATTAGAGTTTGCATCTATATGAATAACTCCATTTTCGTCTTTTAATTTATTGTATTGTTTTTCTTCCATCAAATCATAAGCATTTTGAGAAATTACCTTCCCGTTTTTCGGTGCTTTTATGCTTTTTTTGTCTTTTGGATTAAGTATTACTTTTGAACATAGAATAATTAGATTGTTTTCATTCACCTCCATTATCAATCCTGGTAAACCCCAATATTGATTTGGACCGTGGCTAACTGGAATTTCGGGATTGTACCAAACAGTAATCTTTTTATCCTTTGGTTTTTCCAAATTAAAAAAACTTGTTTTGTTTTTACTTTGTTTTGCTTTTTCAACTTCATATTCTTGAAGTTCTTTTTTAGTAACTTTTGTAATTGAAATCGCTTTATAACAAGTATAACCACCAATTTTCTTACTTTCTTGTGTTATATCCCAATTATAGTTTTTTAAAACATCAGTAATTATGTAGTTTTTATTGGCAAATTCTTCGGCTTTAAGATACTTTTTAGTTTGGCTATTTTTATAGAGTTCGCCTTCTAATTCAAATGCAAATGTACTTCCACGAGAGCCCGTTTCTTTAAGTTTTTGTTCTTGCTGATATATAGATTCTGCTTTATTGAAATTTAAAACGAATATTTTTTCAAACATTTTATTAATCTTTTCATTCAATTCTTTCGCCTTTTCATCGCTCATGGCTTTTGTATCGAAAACCACATTATTTAGTGATTTTGATATATAAATTGCTCTGCCCTGAAACTCTTGCGCTTGGGAAACATTAATAAATAGAAGTAACAAGAAAAGACTTTTCTTAAAAATAGTTTTCATTTTTATTATTTTTATTAAAATCAATAACGCAATTAAGAAAGATATATTTGACTTATGAAACAGACAAATATAAATTACTAACGCCCCATTCTAATTTGCATTCCGCCATTTCCACCTTTACCTTGATTCATCTGTCTGAATTCTTCCATTTTATTAACAACGGTTTCATCATATTCTTTTTGAGAGATTACTTTTCCATTGGTTGGCTCTTTAATTTCTACTTTTTCTTTAGAATTCAATACAATTTTAGAACACAAAATAATGGTTTTTCCATCGTTCACTTCTAATATTAAACCTGGCAATCCCCAATAGTTTTCTGGCCCTTGATTGATTGGAATTTCAGGAGAATACCAAGCCGTAATTGTAACTTCTTTTGGTAATTCAAAATCGTCCATAAAGTTGGTTTTCTTAGCTTCGCCTTCTGTTTTAACAGTTTCTACTTTTGCATCTTCTTTTTTCGGTTCCTCTTTTTTAGGTCTAAAATTTCTAAAATCGGATTGACTTACAGGACGTACCGCAGTTGCTTTAAAACAATTGTATCCGCCAATTAATTTGGTTTCACTTTCCATTTTCCAAGCATAATTTGGCAAGGTATCTTTAATTAAAAACTCTTTTCCCATAAACTCTTTGTCAACAGAATATGTTTTTAGCTTCACATTTTTATAATTTGTTCCGCCACCGCCCATCATCGAGCTCATCATTCTCATTCCGCCACCACCTTGACCTGGCGCATCTAATTTTTCCTCTTCTTTATAAATGGAAACCGATTTATTGAAGTTAAGAATAAAGGTTTTTTCAAACATTTTTTTCATACGCTCTTCAATCATTTTCTGCATGTCAGGAGTCATATCCTTGTTTCCTTCCATTCTCGTTTTAAAATCAGAAGTGCTTGTTTTTGATTCATAAACAGCCATTCCTTGAAATTCTTGCGCTTGCATTTTTAAAAATGAAACTGCGCTAAATGCTACTAATAAAATTATTTTTCTTAACATAAGTTGGTTTGTTTGTCTTGTTTGTTAAACTATTTACTAAATTTTGATAAAAATAGTAATTATACGATTGCAAATATGACGAATTAGAAGAATTATTGTTACAAATATTTTGTTAAAATATAATTCAGAAAATATCACATCTTTAAAGTTAAATCGTAATTTAGCTTTTTATGAAAAAACAACTTCAGCTATTTGGTTTTTTACTCTTTTTTATTTGTTCCGCTCAAGGGCAAATGAAAAACGCTTCGTTGGTTTCAAGTCAATCTATTTCTGGAAGTACTTTTGTGGGAATTGATGTTATATTCAATTTATATTACATAGAAAACAATGTCTTTTTCAAGAAAAATAAGTCACAATTATGGCAATACAAAAACCTTTCTTTGGGGAAAATTACCAAAATTGATTTGCAAAATCCCTTAAAAATTGTACTTTTTTATGAAGATTTTAATTCGGTGATTTTATTAGATAACCAACTGAATGAGATTCAAAAAATCAATTTCTCTAATGAAAATAGTTCCATAATTGCTGCTGCTATTGGAATTGCATCTCAAAATAAGCTTTGGGTTTTCGACACTTTATCACAAAAACTCGGTTTATATAATTATTCAAATGGCGATTTTAAACCTATAACCACTTCATTTCAAGGAAACTTCAAATATTATGAATCTGATTTCAATACTTTTCAATGGATCGACGATAACCTAAATTGGTTTTCGTGTGATATTTACGGAAAAATTTCCTTAATTAGAAAAGTCGCTGATTTTGATAAAATACAAATTCTAAATTCCGAATTGCTACTTTTTTCAAAAGGGGAACACTTGTATTTTCAAGACTTTAAATTAAATACAACCGAAGAAGTTCAAAATGTTAATAAAAGCTTTGAATTTTTCACTTACAAAGACCAAATTTTATCTATTTTTACAAATCGAGAAATTACGAATTATAAAATAATAGTACCATAATGCACATAGCTATAGCAGGGAATATCGGAGCTGGAAAAACATCATTAACGCGCTTATTAGCAAAGCATTTCAAGTGGGAACCTCATTTTGAAGA
>CANINJ010000073.1 GCA_947468985.1 Bacteroidota bacterium | reverse complement strand
CCTGCAACTTCATCCGTAACGATAACCGCGAATCCAATATCAGTTGCTGGAACAATTTCAGGAGCTGCGACCGTTTGCTCAGGAACTAATAGTACATTATTAACATTATCAGGAAGTATTGGAACAATCCAATGGCAATCGTCAACAGACAATATTACTTTTACTGCAATCGCAAGTGCGACAACAGCCACTTATACTGCAACGAATTTAATGGCAACTACCTATTATAAAGCTTTGGTAACTAATGGCGTTTGTCCTCCTGCAACAACATCTGCAACGATAACTGTAAGTCCAACAACAGTTGCTGGAACAATTTCAGGGGCAACAACCGTTTGCGCAGGAACCAATAGTACAGTATTAACAATATCAGGAAATACAGGAACAATTCAATGGCAATCATCGACAGACAATATTACTTTTACCTATATTGCAAATGCAACAACTGCTTCATATACGGGAACAAATTTAACAACAACTACTTATTATAAAACTGTGGTAACAAATGGTGCTTGTCCTCCTGCAACTGCATCAGCGACAATTACCGTAAACCCCAAACCAATTGTAACGCTTCCACAAGATGGGTATATTTGTGTTGATGATGCTGGAAATCCTAATGGAACGTATATATTAACAACCCATTTAAGTACAGCTACAAATTCGTTTTTATGGTCAAATTCAACTGGAATAATTGTTGGACAATACGGAAGTAGCTATACTGCAATTGCTCCTGGAACTTATTCTGTTACAACTACAAATATTAGCACAGGTTGTACAAGTCTAGCTGCAACAGCTACAGTTTCCACTTTTTTGCCTCCAATACAAGTGATGGCTTCGGTTACGAGTTATTTTTCAGAAATACAATCCGTTACAATTACGGTATTACCAGTAGGAGATTATGAATATAAACTAGACTTTAATTCGTTTCAAGACAGCAATGAATTTACAAATCTTACCATGGGAACACATGAAATTTGGGTAAGAGATAAATTTGGCTGTGGCTTAAAAAAGATAGTTGTACAAATTATTAATTATCCAAATTATTTTACGCCAAATGAAGATAGTTATCATGATACTTGGAATATTACTGAATTAAAAACCCAACCCAATTCCTATATAAATATCTTTGATCGTTATGGAAAATTAATCAAACAAATTAAACCTTCAGGACCAGGTTGGGACGGGAATTACAATGGAAATCCACTACCAGCAACAGATTATTGGTTTACTGTTTATTATGTAGAACAAAATAAGACCGAACAATTAAGCTCACATTTTTCTCTATTACGCTAGCAAACTTCATTGAAATGAATTAGGTTTTCCTAAAGTTCAAAACCTTATAAATCACTTGACTCATATTATTTAGCATTTAGTCGCGATTATCTTATATTTTTCATTAAATTTAAACTTTCTATTAAGGATTTTTTTTAATTATGACTTTAAACCGATCATTCATTCAACCTCCTAAATTATCCAACGAGAAATCGTTGAAAACTTTGGTTGAAAACAGAACGGTTTATTCTTTGAATCATTGCGAATTAAACCTTTTTGAAACCTATGAATCTTCGCAATTAGTTCCGCTAAAGTTCAATGATTTGGTGGTTACAAGTATGTTGAGAGGTAAAAAAGTGATGCATCTTTTTGACGATCCTGGTTTTGATTATTTGCCTGGTGAAACAGTTGTAATTCCTTCCAATGTAGAAATGAAAATTGATTTTCCAGAAGCTTCTTTCAATAATCCAACTCAGTGTTTGGCATTGGCAATCGAGCAATCGAAAATTAATGACACGTTGCACTTTCTGAACGAGCGCTATCCTAAAGAAGGAAACAATCAATTTTGGCATTTGAACTATAAGAATTACTATTTTTATAACAATGTAGAATTGGCTTCGACCATCAATAAATTGATTAAAGAATGCATGAGCACTTCGATTACAAAAGATGCGTTGGCGGATTTAACGTTGCAAGAATTACTGATTCGGATTATACAAACTCAAACTGCAAAAGCCATTGATGACGGTTGTTTTTCGGATCCAAACAATCCAATTACTCCCGTAATAGAATTTATACGAATGAATTTGAAAGGGAATATTAGCATGAAAAGCTTGAGTGAAAATGCGTGTATGAGTACGGCTTCTTTTTATCGATTTTTCAAAAAAGAATTGGGAATGAGTCCAATAGAATTTGTAATAAATGAGAAATTGAAATGTGCCAAACAGCTTCTTAAAAACCCGAAAATTCACATTAATGAAGTTTGTTATTTATCTGGATTTGAAGATAGCAATTACTTTATTCGGTTGTTCAAAAAGCACGAGGGAATTACACCAAAACAATATCAATTGTTGTATGTAAATTAGCTTATTCGATATAGGTTAATGGCGTTAGATTTTGTTCTTCTTCAGGTGTGAAAATTCTATATTCTATTCGGAACGTCTTTTTTAACGGGGTTTCCAACGAAAATCCCCCTACCCCAAAAGCATCGCTTACATCTAAAGTAAAATGCGCATGTTTCCAATATTCGAATAAATCTTTATCTACCCAAAATTCTGTGTTTTCGATTGTGCCAATACATACATCACCTAATCTTTGAAAGAAACCGCCTTTTTCAAAACACTGTGGTTGCGTTCCTTCGCAACAGCCACCCGCTTGATAAAACATCAAATCGCCATGTTTTTCCTGCAATATTTTTATTAATTCTATTGCTTTTTCATTTGCATCAATTCTTCTTGTCATTTGTTTTTTATTTAAAATAAAACCTGACAAATCATACAATCTGTCAGGTTTAAAAATACTAATTTTTCTACTGATTTCTAAAAGAAACCTAATTTCTTTTTGTCGTAAGAAATCAACATGTTTTTGGTTTGACGGTAATGCCCCAACATCATTTTATGGTTTTCACGACCAATTCCTGATTGTTTGTAACCTCCAAAAGGAGCACCTGCAGGATACGAATGGTATTGGTTTACCCATACTCTACCCGCTTGAATAGCTCTTGGAACTTGATAGATTTCATGTGCGTCACGAGTCCAAAGTCCTGCTCCCAAACCATACATCGTATCATTTGCAATAGCAATCGCTTCTTCAGTAGTTTTAAAAGTGGTAACCGCTAAAACAGGTCCGAATATTTCTTCTTGGAAAATACGCATTTTGTTATTTCCTTTGAAAAGTGTTGGTTTGATATAATAGCCACCAGAAATATCGCCTTCCATGTGGTTTTCACCACCTCCAATTAATAATTCGGCACCTTCTTCTTTTCCTAATTTAATATACGAAAGGATTTTCTCTTTTTGAACTAATGACGTTTGCGCGCCCATCATTGTAGAACTATCCAATGGATTTCCCATCTTTATTGCAGCAGTTCTTTCGATTACTCGAGCAATAAATTTATCGTAAATATCTTCGTGAACCAATAATCTTGAAGGACACGTACACACTTCACCTTGATTTAATGCGAATAATACCGCACCTTCAATGGCTTTGTCAAAGAAATCATCGTCAGCATCACCAACAGATTTCATGAATATATTTGGAGATTTTCCACCTAATTCTAAAGTAACAGGAATGATGTTTTCAGTTGCATATTGCATCACTAAACGTCCCGTTGGTGTAGAACCTGTAAAGGCAGCTTTTGATACTTTTTTGTTGGTTACCAATGCTCTTCCAAGCTCAGCACCAAAACCGTTTACAATATTTACAACACCTGGAGGAAGTAAATCACCAATTAATTCCATTAATACTAAAATAGAAATTGGTGTGCTTTCTGCTGGTTTTAAAACTACTGTATTTCCTGCAGCCAACGCTGGAGCTAATTTCCAAACCGCCATTAGAATTGGGAAATTCCAAGGGATAATTTGAGCAATAACTCCTAATGGTTCGCTTAAAGCAATAGAAACCGTTTGGTCATCTAATTCTGTAATAGAACTTTCTTCAGCACGAATAACGCTTGCAAAATACCTGAAATGATCAATTGCCAAAGGAATATCGGCAGCCATAGTTTCACGGATTGCTTTTCCATTATCAATAGTTTCCACAGTAGCTATATAGGCAAGGTTATCTTCAATAACTTGAGCAATTTTGTTCAAAAGATTACTACGTTCTGTAGAAGATGTTTTTCCCCAGGTTTTAAACGCTTCATGAGCGGTGTCAACAGCCAAATCAATATCCACTTTAGTTGAATGTGCTGCTCTTGTGAACACTTTTCCATCAATTGGAGAAACTACATCAAAGTATTGACCACCAATTGGTGCTACAAATTTTCCTCCTATATAATTGTCGTATTTTGCCTTAAATTCAGGTCTTTGTGCTATGTTACTCATAATTTCAATTGTTTTAATTTAATCAAATGTAGTTTCAATGGGAATAGGAAAATAGCACAAATCATTCAAGTTATAGCACGAAAAAACCATAAGTGTTTTTTATATGTTGTTTTATTAAAGTATTCACAACTATTGCAGAATTAAATTATAGAATTGACATTTTACGGTTGATTTCATTTCACTATAAATTATATAAGCAAATGAAATGAATTATTAAAAACCATTACAATTAAGAAGAATAATCGTATATTTGAGTACCCATTTCACTATTAAAATTAATTCATCACTTTATGAATAGCATTTTAAATATAATAGATTTATTCAAAGTCTTTTTAGCTGAAATTGGGGAACTCTCCTATTTTGCAGGGCGTTTTTTTAAAGAAGTTTTCAAAAGACCTTTTGAATTCAAAGAGTTTTTGCGACAATGTTTCAATATGGGAAACCGTTCCTTATTGTTGGTTGCCGTTACTGGATTTATCATTGGATTGGTATTTACATTACAATCTCGGCCAACACTTCAAGAATTTGGTGCTGTTTCTTGGATGCCTTCAATGGTGAGTATTTCAATAATTCGAGAAATTGGTCCAATCATAACCGCTTTAATTTGTGCTGGTAGAATTGGTTCTGGAATTGGTGCAGAATTAGGCTCGATGCGGGTAACCGAACAAATTGACGCTATGGAAGTTTCGGGTACAAATCCTTTCAAATACCTTGTAGTTACTCGGATTTTAGCAACTACATTGATGATTCCAATTTTAGTTTTCTTTGGTGATGCAATTGCAATATTTGGTTCTGCAATGGTTGAAAATATTAAAGGAAATGTATCGTATTTACTCTATTTCAATCAAGTTTTCAATAGTTTAGAATTTAGCGATTTAATTCCAACCACTATCAAAACTTTCTTTTTTGGATTTGCCATCGGATTAGTGGGATGTTTTAAAGGCTATAATTGCAAAAAAGGAACTGCGGGCGTTGGACTTGCTGCAAATTCTGCGGTGGTTTTCACCTCAATGCTACTTTTTATTATTGACTTTATAGCCGTATTTGTTTCAAATATATTTTACGATTTATAAATTATGAACATCAATAAATCAAATCCTGTTATAGAAATCAACAACCTTCGAAAAAGTTACGGCGAAAATCACGTGCTTGATGGATTCAATATGAAGTTATTTGAAGGTGAGAATTTGGTTGTAATGGGAAAATCAGGTTGTGGAAAATCAGTGATGATAAAATGCCTCATTGGATTGGAAGAGCCTGATAGCGGTACGATTATGGTGATGGGGGAAAATATTAATGATTTAAAACACGAAGATTTAGATGAATTGCGAACAGAAATTGGATTTCTTTTTCAAGGAAGCGCCCTTTATGATTCGATGTCGGTTCGTGAAAATTTAGAATTTCCGTTGCGAAGACATACCAAAAAATTTGGGGTTTTAGAAGATCCTACGCCATTAGTAATGGAAGCTTTAGAAAATGTAGGTTTGGCACACGCAATAGATTTGATGCCCAACGAACTTTCAGGCGGAATGAAACGCCGAATCGCATTGGCACGAACTTTAATTCTGCAGCCTAAAATTATTCTTTATGATGAGCCAACTACGGGTTTAGACCCAATTACTTCTAAAGAAATTATTTTATTAATGATGTCAATTCAGAAAAAATACAACACCTCTGCAGTTATAATTACGCACGATGTAGATTGCGCTCGTGTAATTTCAAATAGGATGATATTATTGGTAGATGGAATAAATTACAAGGAAGGAACTTTTGAAGAATTATCTGTTTCATCAGATGAAAAAGTTCGTGCTTTCTTTAAATAAATATAAAAATGGAAAAGTCAACAACACAGAAAATGCGCTTAGGAATTTTTGTAATCATTGGATTAATGCTATTTGTTTTAGCCATTTATTTCATTGGCGAAAAACAGAAAATGTTTGGTGAAACCAATGAATTAAGTGCCGTTTTCAATAATGTAAGCGGTTTACAATTGGGGAATAATGTTCGGTATTCTGGAATAAATGTAGGAACAGTTCGTGGAATTTCGATGATTAACGACACTACAATTCGCGTAGATATGATTATTGATAAAACCGTTTTCAAACACATCAAAAAAAATGCGGTGGCAACTATTGGATCTGATGGTTTGGTTGGGAATATGATTATCAATATTACGCCCGGGGAAAATACAATTAGTGCCGTTGTGCCTGGCGATATTATTAAATCTGTAAACAGAATTCGTACCGATGATATTTTGAGTACGTTGAATGTTACCAATCAAAATGCAGCATTGCTAACGGTTGATTTACTGAAAATTACAAAAGAAATTACGCAAGGAAAGGGAACCGTTGGTTTGCTAATTAATGATACCATTATGGGAAGCGACTTGAAACAAACACTTCGTTATTTGAAATTAACGAGCAAAGGCACGTCAGAATCTGTAGCGAAATTGAATGAGCTGATTGCATCTTTAAACAATAAAGACAATGTAATTGGGGTTTTAAAAGATACGGCTGTAGCCAATAAAATTAAGACGATTGTTGGCAATTTAGAACGTTCAAGCAATGGAATTAATAAAGTGGTAACCAATTTAAACGCTACCATTACAAATGTAAAAGATGGAAAAGGCGCACTTAATTATTTGTCGAATGATCCTGAATTAGTTCGCAAAATAGATTCTACAATGACCAATATCAATCAGGCGAGTTTCCGCTTGAATGAAGATTTGGAAGCCTTGAAACATAACTTTCTGTTTCGTGGCTATTTCAAAAAACAAGAAAAAGCAAAGCTGAAAGCACAAAAGAAATAATTTAAACTCCTTTTAAACCTTCAATTAACAAATCGATATCTTGTTTCGTGTTGTAGTGACTGAATGAAATTCGTAAACTTGGTTTTTTCAAATCTTCAGCCGAAAGAAATTCAGCGAGAACGTGTGAAGGCTTGATACTTCCCGATTGACAAGCACTTCCTCGAGAAACTGCAATTCCTTTCATATCCAAACCAAAGAGAATCATTGCGGTTTTATCTTCCGAAAAAGGCAAGATGATGTTCAAAACAGTATAAAAACCATCTTCAGAACCATTAATTTGAAATTCTGGAAATTCCAATTCTAATTGTTGAATCAGGTAGTTTTTAACTTCCGTAATAGCTGTTCTTTCAGCATCTAAATTGGCTAATGAAAGCGTTAATGCTTTAGCCATTCCAGCAATTTGGTGCACCGCTTCAGTTCCTGGACGCAACCCTTTTTCTTGTTCGCCACCAAATATTTGAGGTTGCAAACCTGAATTTTTTCTCACAAATGCAAAACCAACGCCTTTTGGACCGTGAAATTTATGTGCCGAAGCAACTAAGAAATCAATTGGTGTTTTTTGTAAATCAATTTCTGTTTTTGCGACTGATTGAACCGTGTCAGAATGAAATAAAACGCTATTTTGTTGGCAAATTCTCGCAATTAAATCCAATTCTAAAACTGTTCCAATTTCATTATTGACATGCATTAAACTCACTAATGTTTTTATATCTTGTGAAAGCAAACCAACTAAATCTGTTTTATCAATAACGCCATTTGCTTTGATTGCAACAAAGTCAACTTGAATATCAAACTCTTTTTGCAAAGCTTCAATAGTATGTAAAACAGCGTGATGTTCTATTTTGGAAGTGATTATTCGTTTCACTTTCAAATCTTTCACACAAGAGCGAAGAATTAAATTATTAGATTCTGTTCCGCCAGAAGTAAAGATAATTTCTTGTGCATTGCAATTCAATTTTTTGGCAATGGCTTTTCGAGAAAGCTCTACAATACTTTTTGCATTTCTACCAAAACTGTGCGTTGACGATGGATTTCCATAATCGTTTGACATGATAGAAACCATTTCGTGAATCACTTCTTCCCGAATTTGAGTTGTTGATGCGTTATCTAAATATACTTTTTTCATTGTTTGTTTTTTATCGCTTTTCGAAATAAAATCGTTGCAAATATAATGAATTCTATTGTCTTTAATTTATTGTTATTTCAATTCTTAAAATAGAAAATTTGACTTTGAATACTATAATAATGAGTTAATTTTTATGATTTTAATGAGTTATGCTTTTGAAACAAATTAAAAATTCTATTTTTGTTTTAAATATGAAAAATATGAAACGATTTCTTGGTTTATTACTTTGCGCCTTTCTTTT